>NZ_JBEZNW010000015.1:0-167469 GCF_040653355.1 Streptomyces sp. NPDC047971
CCTTGCGACCGCGCGCCCCGGCCGGTACGGGGACAGTCCCGGCCCCTGCGGCGTCCGTTGCAGGGGCCGGGGGCGGTGTGGGCGGCGCGGGCCCGGTCCGTCGGCGCTCGTCCGCGCGGAACCATCACGCGATGAACAGCGTGGAACCCCACCCGCCCCGATCCCCGCCCCTACCGCGACAGGTAGTCCTTTCGCATGGCGTCGAGGATCTGGGCGGCCTCGGGAAGGTCCGCCTTCCGGCAGCGCGCCGCCGCGGTCGTCAGGCGGGCGATCGCCTCCTTGAACCGGCCGAGGCACTGCCCCTCGATCAGGGCGGCGATGCGGACCGCCTCCGCGCGCGGGACTTCGCCGTCCTCTCCGCCCTCTTCGTTGGCGGCGATGGACGCCTCGGCCTCCTTCAGAGCCTCCTCGTGGCGATCGGCCTCCGCCAGGACGAGGGCACGGCGGTAGTGGACGGTGCCGCTCTCGTACCAGGGGGCGAAGTTCTCCGTGTCCTCGGGCACGGCGTCGCGGATCCCATCGGCCCGCGTGAGGTGGCCCAGGGCCTTGTCCAGGCCGTCGGCCCCCTGGGACAGGAACGTGAGGCGCGCGAACTCGCACATCATGCGGATGATCAAGGACGGGTGCGGTGCCTCGGCATGCGACGCGAGGGCTCGTTCGTACGCCGCGTCGGCCGCGTCCCAGCGGTCGGCCATCGCCAGGGTGGTGGCGGCGTCGGCAGCGACCATGGTGTGGACCGCGCGGTCCTCCTCCCACGTCGCCACGGCGTCCGCGAGGCGCAGGAACTCCTCGGCCGCGGGCAGGTACTCCTCCAGTTCCCGCAGGCCGCGGGCGAGGACGAGCCGGGCCTGGGCGCGCACCCGCTCGTCGAGCGAGGAGGCCGCTTCGTCGGCGAGGACGGACTCCAGCACGGCGACGGCGTCGGCCTGCTGCCCGCTGCGCGCGAGGACGTCGGCGAGCTGGATCCGGATGTCGGCGGCGTCGTTCTCCTCCCCCTTCTGATCGAACCGTGTCGCCGCCTCCGAGAGATGGCGCACGGCGGCGCCGAGGTCCCCGAGATGGGTGCTGGCGTGGCCCAGCAGTGCGTACGTCGGTGCCAGCGGGAAGTCCGTGTCGTCGTGCCGGACCGCGTCGGAGATCGCCTGGTGCAGCAGCTCCACCGCTTCCGCCGGCTGCTCCTTGGACATCAGGATCTGGGCCAGCAGCGCGCGGGGGCGCGAGCCTCGCCAGGGCCTCCCGGATGCCTCCACCTCCTGGAGCGACGTGCGGAGCTCCGTCTCGGCGACCGCGACGTCACCGCGTCGGAGGGCGACGTCGGCCACGAACTGCCGTACGTTGGCGACCTGATGGGGGGCGGACAGGCGCTCGGCCTCGGAGCGCAGCGTGTCGGCGAACTCCTCGAACCGGTCCTGGGCGGACTCGGATGCCTCCGGGCCCCGTACCAGTTCCTGATAGGCGAGGAAGGTGCAGGAGTAGAGCACCGTCAGGTACTCGAGTGCGCGCTCCGTTCCCGGGTCGCCCTCGGACGCGGATTCGCCCTCCGCGAGGGACTCGCTCGTGAACGGGAAGTCGGCCTTGAGGTGCTCCGCCTCGCGCAGGACCTCGTCGACGGCGGCCCGCTGAGCCCGCAGCGGTTCCTCCGTCGTCCGCTCCCCCCCGTGCTCCTGCTCGGACGCGGTTTCGCCCTCCGCGTCCTGGTCGTGGACGAACTGCCAGGCCACGGCGCGCGCCCGCGCCGACAGCGCATGCCAGGCCATGCCCAGCCCGTCGAACAGCTCGGCGGCGCGCTTCAGCTCGGCGATGGCCTCCGGCGTGCGGTCCTGGCCGGACAGCAGGAACGCCTGCTGCTCGGCGAGTTCCGCCCGCAGAAGGTCCTCGGGGCCCAGGCGGTCGTCGTGGCTGCCGCTGCCGTCCGCCAGGCGGTCGGCGGCACGGGCGAAGAGCCTGGCGCCCGCGGGGTTGCCCACGGTCGACAGGCGTCGCGCCTCGCGCACCAGGGAGACGAAGTCCTCGGGCACGTCCTTGGCGGCCGCGGGTGCGGGCGCGGAGAGCGCTGTCGGCGTCGCCTTCGCTCCGGGCGCAGGGGCGACGGTCGTCCGCAGTCCGAGCGGCAGGGGCGCGTCCAGCAGCGGGCGCTGTTCGAGGCGCTGCCGACGGCGGTCCCCGACCTCCGTGGTGCCGTTGCGGGAGTCGAACGCGGCAGCGAGCGGCCCCGCCTCGGAGCGGACATGGGCGAGGAGTTCGCCGGCGGTCCAGTTCCGCCCGGGCGGGCCGGCGACGGCGATGTCGGCGTGTCCCTCCTCGACGAGACGGGCGAGCAGCACTTCCGCGCCGGTGAGGAAGCCCAGCCGGGACAGCGGAGCCCCGGTCGCCTCGAAGAGCGGACGGTTCTCGGCGAGGATCTCCAGTCCCCGGCCCTCGTTGCGTGACAGGGCGCAGAACTCCAGGTGCATGCCGACCTCGTCCTGCAGCCCCGTGTTGCCCCGGACGCGCCGGTAGCCGGTGAGGTGGTGCGAGCGGGCCTCGTCCGTGCGGCCGAGGCGCAGCAGCGGCAGCAGGGCGCGCGCCTGGCTCACCTGCGGCTCCTCACTGCACCCCTGTTCCCCGCCGAGGACCGGCCGCCATGTGTCGAGCGCCCCGGCGGGGTCGCCGGACAGCACCTGGTGCCAGGCGAAGTGCCGGGTCTCGCAGGCCTCGCAGTCGCTGAGTTCCGTGCGGGGCCGGGTGGCCCACAGGTCGTAGGCGTCGGCGACACCGCTGCCCGTGTGCGAGGCCACGTGGTACCGCATCGCCGCCACCGGTTGCATCCCGTGCCCGGCCGTCTCGTATCGGCCGCGCATCTGGTCGATCCAGCCGTGGACGGTGGCCAGCGGCATCTCCGCCACCTGGAGCAGGGACGTCGTCACCCACTTGAAGCGCCAGAAGACCTGGTGGGCCTCCCACTGGCTGAAGGATTCGGGAGCGGTGTCCCAGAGCTTGAGCATGCGGGCGAAGACGACGGGCGACTTGCGGTGTTCGCCGGTGAACTCGTACGCCGACATCAGCTCGAGCAGGGCGGTGACGAGGACGTCGGGCTTCTCGAACGACTCGGCCGCCTCGACGAGTTCTTCGGCGGTGATGCTCCGCTGAGTGCCGTGGGGGCGGTCGTGGTTCTCGCGCAGCGCCTCGACCACGGCCTCGGGGGTGTCCAGCATCAGATGTCCTTCGGGGTCTCGGAACCGGGTGCCGCCGCGCCGGGGTGGTGCATGGCGTGGGTGAGGAGGCCGATGAAGGCCCGGTTGAGCAGGGCGCTCTCGCTCGCCCGGAGCGGGCGGCGGCTGAGCAGCAGGGCCTGGCCGTAGAGGGCCTCGGCGGTCGTGACGGCCAGCCCGCGTTCGGTGATCGTGATGGCCTGGCGGACCAGCGGGTTGAGGTGGTTCAGGACGAGCTGGGCGCGGGGGGTCTCGTGCCGCAGGGAGCCGAGGATGTCGGCCCACAGTCCGTCGCTGTCGGCGGCGAGGCCGGACCTCGTGCGCTCGTGGCGGGCCTCGCGGTTGTCGAGGAGGAGCGCGGGGGCCGTGACCGGTTGGAAGTCGCGCAGGACGACGTCGCAGTCGTGGGCGCCGATCGTCTCCCGGGCCACGGTGAGGAAGGCCGCCGCGCGCAGTTCGGCGGTCGGGTCCACGGCGTCGAGGTGGGCGGTGACGGTGGCGGGGTCGAGGTCGGTGACGGCCGTGCCGGGTCGGATCTCGGGGAGTCGATGCACCAGGTCGCGGTCGTAGGTGTAGCCGCCGTTGACGACGCCCAGGCCGGCGGCGGAGGCGATCGGGGCGACCTGGCGGAACTCCTCGACGCTGCGCGTGACCAGCAGGGTGGGGTGCGTCCGCGCGAACTCCTCCAGTGTGACGTTGCCGTCGGTGGTCTCGAAGGGCAGCCAGGGGAGCACGATGCGCAGCAGCTCGTCGTCGTAGCGGGCGAGCGCCTTGACGGCGAGGTGGTGCGTGTCGATGAAGCGGTGGAGCAGGGAGGGGTCGCTGGCGGCGAGTCCGGTGAGCCAGTCGCGGATGCGGTCGCCGAGAGCGTCGCGTACGGCGGACAGGGTGCCGTCCTCGTACAGCGCTTCGCGCGAGGCGGTCGGCCGCAGGCTGGTGGTGTCGACCACGCACCGTACGAAGAACGCCCATTCCGGGAGGAGTTCGGGCGCCTGGTCGGTGAGGAGCATGCCCTTGAGGTGCACGCGGTGGCCGGCACGCTGCGCCGGGCTCATGGCCGTGGGGAGGACGTACGCGACGCCACGCAGCCCGGCCGCCGGGAGGTCGAGTTCGATGGTGTCGAGCGGCGTGAAGTCGAAGAGGTCGCGGCAGTACGCGGTCAGTGCCTCGCGGCGGGCCAGCGGGGAACGATGGGTCCGCTCCCACGGTGCCGGCTCGTTGACCCGGTGGGTCTCGCCGCGCGGTCCGACGACGGTGACCTCGTGTCGCAGGAGGCCGCCGTAGTGCCGGGCGAGGGCGACGACCTGCTCCGGGCTCGTCCACTCCGCGTTGTCGGCACGCGGCGTGAGGCGGACGGTGGTGCCCGGTTCGGGCACGGCGGAGGCGGGCAGGGTGCGGATGGTGTAGCCGCCGTCGGACCGGCCACGCCATTCGACGGCGGGCGCGGACGGATCGGCGGCGGAGCGGCTGAGCACGGTGATCTCGTCGGCCACCACGAAGCAGGCGAGCAGGCCGATGCCGAACTGGCCGATGAACTCGCCGCGCGCGGCGTCGAGTCCGGCACCGTCGAAGGCACCTTCGGCGGTTCGCTTGGAGCTGCGGCCGATGGTGGCGAGGAAACGGTGGACGTCGGCCTCGGTCAGGCCGACGCCGGTGTCGGTGACGGTGAGGGTGTCACCGGTGCGGACGGTGATGGTGCCGGGGGCGTCGGGAGTGAGCGCCTGGCGTGCGGTGATGGCGTCGACCGCGTTCTGGAGCAGTTCGCGCAGGTAGACGCGGGGGCTCGAGTAGAGGTGGTGGGAGAGCAGGTCGACCAGTCCACGCAGGTCGACCTGGAAGGTGTGAGTGGTCTCGGATCGGGGCACCTTGTGGAGTCTTTCGGTGGCGCGCCTGCCGGGGTCCGGCGGCGTGGGCGGAAGTCTGAGGGAGGGGGCGGGGCCGGTTCGCGGCGCTGCTGCGTGGTTTGGAGACGGGTTCGGAGCCCGCCGTTCGAGGCGGGGGGAAGCGCCCGGGCCCGCGACGGAACGGCCGTGTGCGGGTGTGTCGGGAAGGCGTCCCTACGGGATCGCAGGCACCGCGTGCGGGACGCGTGACGAGGCGGGCGGCACGAGGGGTCGCCCGGCGGACGGGTGTCGTGGGGCTGCCTTCGGCGCGTGGTGGCCTCGGTGCGGGTGGCGCGTGTCCTTCTCAGCGCCCGGCCGACGAACGCTGTTTCCGGTAGGCCGCCGCGGGGTCGGAGCCGTCGAGGTAGTTCCAGGGGAACTCGGTGACGCGGCCGTCGGTCGCCTGGAAGCACTCGCGCGCCGAGGCGCGGTCTCCGGCCAGTGAGAAGGCCATGGCGAAGGTGTTGAGGAGCCCCAGCCAGGCTCCCTCACGGACGAAGTCCGGGTGCCGGAAGGAATGGTCGGCGGCTTCCCGCAGGGACGAGATCACCTCGGGGCGGCGCATGTACGCGTCGTCGCGGCCCTGGTCGAGGGAGAGCCACTCCTCCAGGTGCGCGATCGCGACGAGCTGTCCCAGCGGCGTGCCGCCCGGGGCGCCGAACGCGGCCGTGCGCGCGAAGGCGTGCATCTCCTCGTGCGAGCCGCCCCACTTCTCGCAGACCTGCTGCAAGCGCTGCTTGTGCGCCCCGAGGTGGTACGGGTCACGGCGTACCGTCGCCTCGAAGCGGCGGCGCGCGACGGAGGAGTCCACCTCGAGGCCGCGGCCGGAGGTCTGGAGGCCGTACCAGGGCGACGTCCATCGCGGTTCGCGCTCGGCTGCCTCGTAGAGGTGCGTCTCGGCCGTGCGCAGCCGGTCGTGGAAGATCTCGAACTGCTCGCGTGACACGTGCTGGGCCCGGGCCCCGGTCCTGGCCTCCCACCCCCAGCTGATGTGGCGGATGCCCGCCACGAGCCGTGGCAGCGCCGCGTCCGGTTCCGCTTCGATCACGCCCACGATCCACCGCTCCACTCCCGCGGTGTCGCCGACGGCCCAGAGCAGCTCGGTCCGGTCCTCGCTCTCCGGGCGCGCTTCGAGCACGTCCCGAACGGTGTCCCAGTCCGCCGCGGCGGCGGCCTCCCGCACGCGGCGCACGTCGGGATCGCCGGAGTCCTCCTGTACTCGCGCGCCGGGCCGACCCGCCCATCTCCCCAGCGTGAGCCCCCATTCACGGAGCAACGCCATGTCCCACCCCTTGTTGTGTCCGAACGGGGAGGTCGATGATCAACCTCCTCGTGGAGGTAGTGACTATCACGCGTTACCGACAATCGCACACTCTTTCTGCTGTCCGGAGCCGGCGCGTGGGCGTCGTGCGGGTCACCACCAGTAGGCGGGGTACCTGGGTGACCCGCGGCGGATGCGGGAGCCGGCGTACCCCGTCAGCACGAGCAGGACGGTCGAGCCGAAGAGGAGCGGGACGAACCGGGTGGGTTCGGGCGTCTGGAGCACGATGACGACGGCGGTGGCACAGGCGGCGGAGTGCGGCGTGCGGGCGAACGTCGTCAGGGCCAGGGCGAGACCGGCGGCGACGGCCGCGACCCACGCGTTGCTGCCTCCGGTGGCGAGGGCGGCGTAGCCCACGGCGGCGCCGAGGAGGTGGCCGACCACGACGCTGCGGGGCTGGGCGAGGGGCAGCGTGGGTGCCGCGTGCACCAGGGCGGCGCTGGCCGCCAAGGGGGGTATGAGCACGGGTTCGTGGAGGGCCGCTCCGATCGCGACCAGCGTCAGCAGGACGGCTGTCGCGGCGCTCACGCTGTGGAACGCGGCCGCCGGCGTGGGCCGGGCCGGAGCGCGGCCGCTGAAGCGGGGCGGGCGGGAGGTGCGGGGCGAGGCGTGGTCGGGGCGCGAAGGGGCGGCGGTACTCATGTGTGCTGTTTCCGTGGCAGGCGGCCGAGGGCCGTGTGGAGCGGGAGCGGTGGGGACGTCGCAGCGGGCTCTGTGATCGACAGCCTGCCCGGCCCCGCGCATCACCCTGGTGCGGCGGCGCGACCCGTCCACGACTCTAACCTGCGGGTTTGCGGATCTCTGACGCGGGGTCGGCGGCGGGATCACGGGGGTCCGGCTCCTTCGGGACGGCACGGGCACCGTCGCGGCGACCGGGCCCCGACACCGCGATGGGCCGCCCGCCGTGACGGCGGGCGGCCCATCGGGGGTGTCGGCCGGAGGCGGTGCTTCGGCTTCCGGTGCGGTCAGGCCAGTACGGTGAGCGCTCCCGGTTGCACCCGGACCGTGACCGGCAGGGTCGCGTCGACCTCGCCGTCGGCGCCGTACGGGAGCGGGCGGTCCGCCTCGATGCGGATCTCCTTGCCGCGCAGGATCTCCACCTGGGGGCGGTTCACGTGGGCGCCGGTCTTCAGCTCGTTCATCGTGGCGAAGAAGTGACGCTTGGGAGCGTCGCCGATCACCACGATGTCCAGCACCCCGTCGTCGAGGCGCGCGCCGGGTGCGACGTTCCGGCCGAAGCCGTAGAACCCGGAGTTGGCCGCGACGACCGTGTAGCCGTGCCGCTCGTGCGGCACCCCGTCGACCGTGATGCGGTACGCGGCCGACCGCCAGGCGAGGACCGCCCTGAGGCCGCCCGCGTAGTACGACGCCGCACCCCGCAGCAGGCGTGAGGCGTTGGCGTGCCGGTTGGCGACCGCGTCGACGCCCGCGTACACGCTCCCGAGGACGGAGATCCGCGCGTGGACCTCGGACTCGACCTCGATCGTGTCCACCGCGCGCGGCTTCCCTTCGAGGAGCACCCGCGCGAGCCCCGGGGCATCGGTGGGGAGCTCCAGGGCGCGGGCGAAGTCGTTCCCCCGGCCGGCGGGGACCAGGCCGAACACCGTGTCCGTGCCGCTGAGCGCGCCGCCGACGCAGCCGGCCATCCCGTCGCCGCCGACGGCGAGCACGACGTGCCCTTGCTCTCCCGCCCGTCGGGCGAGTTCCTGTGCGTGTTCCAGGCTGCGGCTGTACACCGTGTCGAGGCGCGCTCCTGCTTCCCGCAGCAGCCGGGCCAACGGGAGCAGGGCCGCAGTGCCGCTGGATCCCCCGGCGGTGGGGTTGACGACGGCGGTGAACTGTCGCATGGATCGGGCCTCCGGGCGGGAACAGGGGGTCGGGGGACGGGAGGAGCGGGTACCGCGGGCGGGCGGGATCAGCGGACGGGGATGAGGACGCCGGGGCTGAGCACGCCGGACGGGTCGACCTCGGCCTTGACCGCCTGCAGCATGCGGACTCCCAGGGGGCCGATCTCTCGGGTGTACCAGTCGCGGTGGTCCGTGCCCACGCCGTGGTGGTGGCTGATGGTGCCACCCGCCGACAGGATCGCGTCGTTGGCGGCCCGCTTCACGGGGTCCCAGTGCGCGACGGCGTCCTCGCCCTGGGCCGAGACGACGGTGAAGTAGAGCGAGGCGCCGTTCTCGTACGTGTGCGAGATGTGGCACATGACGAGCGGCGGGGTGCCGGCCTCGGTGAGGGTGGTCGTCAGCGCGTCGCGCACCGCCGCGTACAGCTGGGGCAGCGTCGACCAGAAGCCGGCGGTCTCCAGCGTCTCGGCGAAGGCGCCGGCGTCGAGCAGGGCGTCGCGGAGGTACGGCGCGTTGTAGCGGCCGTGCTCCCAGCGGTCACCGGGCTCCTCGCCGACGTACTCGCCGCCGCAGGCGAGCAGGATCTCGCGGGCGGCGGCGCGCCGGGCGGCCGTCTCCTCCTCGGTGCCCTCGTAGCCGGTGATCGCCATGCAGCCCGAGCTCGGCGGGGTGTCGGCGGCGCCGATGGCGTCCGGCTGCGCGAGGCCGATGAAGGTCTCGGTCTCGTCCGACAGCCGCAGCACGGTGGGGCGCGGGCCGTCCTGGGCCAGTCGGCGCAGGGCCGCGGTGCCGGCGTCGAAGGAGGCGAAGCGCCACCCTTCGTAGACCCGCTTCTGCGGCAGGGGGCGGACGCGCACGGTCACCGCGGTGATCACTCCGAGGGCGCCCTCGGAGCCGAGGATCAGCTGGCGCAGGTCGGGGCCGGCGGCCGAGCGGGGGGCGCGTCCGGTCTCCAGCGTGCCCTCGGGGGTGGCGACGGTGAGTGCGAGGACCATCTCGTCGAAGCGGCCGTACCCGGCGGACGCCTGGCCGCTGGACCGGGCCGCGGCGAAGCCGCCGACCGTCGCCCACTCGAACGACTGCGGGAAGTGGCCGAGGGTCCAGCCCTTCTCGTTCAGCAGGGCCTCGGCCCGGGGGCCGCGCAGTCCGGGCTGCAGGACGGCGGTGCGGGAGACCTCGTCGACGGCCAGCAGCTGGTCGAGGCGACGGAGGTCGAGTGCGACGAACGGCCGCTTCGTCTCGGGTGCGAGGCCGCCGACGACGGACGTGCCGCCGCCGAACGGGACGGCCGACAGGCCGTGGGCGGCGCAGGCGCGCAGTACGGCGAGGACCTCGTCGTGGTCGCCCGGGAGGACGACGGCGGCCGGGATGTCCTCGACCTCGCCGGCCCGGATGCGCAGCAGGTCGGGGGTGGACTTGCCGCGGGTGTGCCGGATTCGGCTCTCGGCGTCGTCGCGCAGTGCGTCCTCGGCCGCGAGCGCCGCCTTGAGCGCGGTGCGCGCCTCGTCGGTCAGTGCCGGGGCGGGAAGGTCGATCTCGTCGAGCGCCGACGGTCCGCTCTCGCGGGGGGTGACGCCGAGCAGGTCACGCAGCAGGCCGGTCACCGCTTCGGGCAGGGGGGCCGCCTTGGCCGGGTCGCCCCAGCCACTCCACAACATGTCCACTTCGAGAAGTTCCTCTCGGTCTGATTCACGGACGGTGCTGCCGCTCGGCCCGTACTGGCATTACACTGTGACAGATGACGCCCATTCGTCACAACCACTCGGACGCAGATCCCGTGCTGGACGCCGCACGCGACTGCGTGCTCGCCGTCGGCGTACGGCGCACGACCCTCACCGATGTCGCCCGGCGCGCGGGCGTCTCCCGAATGACGCTCTACCGACGCTGGCCCGACGTCCGCAGCCTCGTCGGCGACCTGATGACCCGCGAGTGGATCGCGGTCGCGGCCGACGCCATGCCGGCCGAGGCCGACGGCCGGCCCGTCCGGGCCCGGATGGTGGACGGTCTCGTCGCGGGCGCCGCCGCCTTCCGCGCCCATCCGCTCTTCCACAAGATCCTCGACGTGGACCCCGAGCTGCTGCTGCCGTACATCCTCGACCGCCGGGGCGCCAGCCAGGAGGCCTTCCTCGGCCTCCTCGTCGCGGCGCTCGACGAGGGTCATGGCGACGGGTCCGTGCGCCGCGCCCCCACGGACCGGCAGGCCCGGTCCCTGCTGCTCGTCGTGCAGTCCTTCACGCTCTCGCTGCGCACCATGACCGACGAGACCGATCCCGAACTGAGCGAAGCCGCCTTCCTCGACGAGCTGCGCACCCTGCTGGAGAGGACCCTCACCCCATGAGCCCCGTGACCCCCCTGAACCGCCCGGGCGACGCCTCCCCGCGCGGCTCCTCGCTCAACGCCGAGCGCCGGAGCCGTGAACTCGCCGAGCTCGCCGACGGCACGGAGGTCGACGTCCTGGTCGTCGGACTCGGCGCCACCGGAGCCGGCGCCGCCCTGGACGCGGCGACCCGCGGGCTGACCGTCGCCGCCATCGACGCGCACGACCTCGCCTTCGGTACGTCCCGCTGGAGCTCCAAGCTGATCCACGGCGGCCTGCGCTACCTGGCGAGCGGACAGCTCGACGTCGCGCACGAGAGCGCGGTCGAACGCGGCATCCTAATGGAACGGACCGCGCCCCACCTGGTCCGGGCCCAGCCCTTCGTCCTGCCCCTCACCCCACTCGTCAGCCGCGGCCAGGCAGCCCTCGCCCGCGCGGGCTTCGTCGCGGGCGACCTGCTGCGCGCCTCCGCCCGCACGTCGCGCGCCACCCTCCCCGCGCCGCGCACCCTGTCCGCCGTCGAGACACGCCACCTCGCTCCGGCCCTGCGCACCACCGGTCTGCGCGGCGGCCTGCTCTCCTGGGACGGCCAACTCACCGACGACGCGAGGCTGGTCACCGCGATCGCCCGCACGGCGGCCGCGCACGGCGCCCGCGTCCTGACCCGCACCCGCGCCCTCGAACTCACCGGAGACGGCGCACGCGTCCGCGACGAGACGACCGGCGAGGAACTCCGCATCCGCGCCCGGGGCGTCGTCAACGCGACAGGCGTGTGGGCGGGCGGTCTCGTCGAGGACGTACGCCTGCGGCCCTCTCGCGGCACCCACCTCGTCCTGCGCGCCGAGGACCTCGGCCGGCTCTCCGCCGGCCTCCACATCCCGATCCCGGGCGAGACCAACCGTTTCGTCCTCGTCCTCCCCCAGGGCGACGGCCGGGTGTACGTCGGACTCACCGACGAACCCGTCGACGGCGACGTCCCCGATGTGCCGGAGGTCCCCGAGACCGACATCGGCTTCCTCCTCGACGTCCTCGGCTCCGCCCTCGACGTCACCCTCCACCGCACCGACGTGGTCGGGGCCTTCGCGGGCCTGCGACCCCTCCTCGACACCAGCGGGGACGGGGCCCGCACCGCAGACATCTCACGCAAGCACGCCGTGCTCACCTCGCGAGAGGGCGTCGTCACCGTCGTCGGCGGCAAGCTCACCACGTACCGGCGCATGGCCCAGGACGCCGTCGACGCCGCCGTGGCCGCCCGCGGCCTCGCCGCCGGCCCCTGCCGCACCGCCTCCGTCCCGCTCGTCGGTGCCGCCCGGCCGTCGACCCTCGCCGGCCTCGACGTCCCGGCCCGCCTCGTGCGCCGCTACGGCATCGAGGCGACGGCCGTGCACGACCTCGGCGTCAAGCACCCCGAACTGGCCACGCCCATCGTGCCCGGACATCCCGTCACCCACGCCGAACTGCTCTGGGCCGTACGCCACGAAGGCGCGCTGGACGCGTCGGACCTCCTCGACCGGCGCACCCGCATCGGTCTCGTCGCCGAGGACCGCGCCACGGCCGAGCAGGCCGCCCTCGGGGCGTTCATGCAGAAGGCCTGACGTCCGGGCCGCGCGTGCCGGGCCGGGACGCGCGAGGCCGGGCCAGGACGCGCGGTCCTGGGCCGGGCCTCGCAGGCCTGGGCGCACCGGCCGCCTCCGGTCCTGGGCCCACCGGCCGCGTCCGGCCCGGCCGCACTGGCCGCCTCCCGCGCCGTCACGCCGATGCGGCCGGCCGGTGAAGCTCGCCCCCACCGTGGGGGCGAGCTTCTCGCGTAACGCGGCTCCCTCGCGTGCCGTTCCCCGGGGTCACGTTCCGACCGGGCATCGTCGCGCCGCCACCGGGTAAGCGGACGGCACGTACCGTCCGAAGGAGGAACCATGTCCGGAATCATCACGCGCATCAAGAAGTTCACCCGCACCCGGCAGGGACAGCGGATCGTCACCACCGCCCGACGCGCCGCCGCCGACCCTCGCAGGCGCGCCCAGGCGCGCACGATGCTCGGCCGGTTGCGCGGACGCCGGTGACGAGGACGGGGCGCGCACGGGCACCGCGCCTCGCCCCCCTTGCCGTCACCCATGCATGCGACGCACCTCCCACGCCCGGGTGAACAGCGTGGGCAGCGGGGCGGAGGGCACCGCGGCCATGTGCGACGTCGACCGGTGTTCCCTGGCCAACGGCAGCAGACCGAGCTTCGCCACCTCGATCGGGAGGCGCGGCGGCTTCCGTTCCTGCCAGGCGCCCGGCAGGAAGAGGGATCGGCCCGCCCGTGGCCTGGCGGCGCGCACCACCCGGCCCGACGCTCCCAGTTCGGCCTCGGCCGCCTTGAAGCGTGCGGGCTTCCACCCGGTCCACGCCTTCACGTTGCGGTCCGTCGGGTCCGGCAGGGCGAGCAGCATCAGGTAGAGCGCGGCGGCGTCCCCGCCAAGCCCGAACGCCGTGGCGCACTCCTCGACGAGGTGCGGAACGGAGCGCGTCGGGTCCTGCTCCCAGCCGGGCGGGCGCTCGCCATCGGCGGCGAGGTGCTTGCCGAGCGCGGCGAAGTCGTCGCTCAGCAGCAGCCGGAGGTCGGCGAGGGCGGGCAGCCCGGACGGGCTGGGCAGCCACTGGGAGGGCAGGACGGAGTCGAGGTAGGCGTCCAGGGTGTCCAGCAGCGGATCGTCCGGCCCCTTGATCGCGGCGGGGTCCACGCGCAGGTGACGCATGCGGTACGTCGCGTCGGCGACCTCCGTGACCGCCCGGTGAGCGGTGATCGCCTCGGTGGAAGGGGGCTCCCCCATCAGGTGGTTGCTCTGCAGGGAGAAGACCGTGACCGGGCCGGGGAGCGAGGCCAGGCCCTCGTGGAGCCTGGCGATCGCCGCCGCGATCGCGGGGCGCAGCGGATCGCCGGCAGGGGTGCGGTAGGCGGCCCAGGCGGCGATCCTCGGCAGGTCCACCGGCTGAGGATCGCCCACCGCGCCCGCGCGGGGCTGGTCGAGGCAGTGCGTCCCGGTGGCAAGGCGCCCCAGGAGCGAGGGCAGCCGCAGATGGGGCCACCAGGGTCCGCGCTTGAGCTCCGACGGTGCGAGGGCCTCCTCGCCCTTCGGCGGGAGCATCTCCTTGGTCGCCAGGGGCAGCAGTGCGCTGGGGAGGGGCAGGGGGCTGCCCGACTCCCGCAGCCACCACTCCACGGCGCGGTCCACATCGGGGCCCGTCGTCCAGAGCTGCTCGGGGTCGTCCGGGAGGAGCTTGTCGTAGAACGTCGTGAAGAACCGGGAGCCGAACGCGTGGGCCAGGGCCGCGGCGGCCAGGTCCGCCTCGCTGCGGCGGAGCTTCCAGTGCTCCAGGTCGGCGGAGGGGTGGCGGGAGCGGTAGTCGTCCCCCTCCTCCAACTGGTGGGGCGCGCAGGGAACGTGCGCCATCAGCAGCACCGTCGCCTCCACGGTCGAGAGGCCAAGACGCTCGGCGAGGGCTTCGGCGAGCTCGGGCCGGGCGGGCGCCGGGCCGCGTTCTCGATAGAGCGCGGCGAAGCGCGCGAACCAGTCGGCCGGGCGCACCGGTTCGAGGACACGGGCACGCTTGAGCCTCACTCCCGCGGAGGCCAGCGGCCCGTCCTCGGCGAACGAGCCGTCCGGGGCGTACTCCCACAGCATCCGGTGGGGCTTGGTCCCTCTGCTGACCATGACGCAGGCGACGGACGTGGCCGTCCGGAAGACCTGCCCCAGGGAGGGGGCGTAGGCGCCGGTACGGTCCTCGGGCGCCTCGCAGTGGACGATCCGCCAGCGACCCGGTTCACCGGCGACGACGGGGTGGGTCGCGTACGTCATCAGGGAGTGGTCCGCCGGGCGGCCCGGCTTCGAGGAGACGGCGCACAGCGCGAGCGGCGCGGCGAAGGTGTGCGCGTGGTGGAACACGTCGAGGCGGAGCGAGACGTCGAACGTTGTGCTGGGCTGGGCGAGATCCCCTCCCCAGACGGCCGCGTCCCCTTCCGCGAACCGCATCATCTGACGGGCGATCCGGACGACGGGGGCCTCCCGCTCGCCTTCGGCCACCGGCTTCGCGTCGGCCACGTCGGGGGTGAGGCGCCGGACGAGCCGTTCCAGGCCGGCGCGGCAGTTGACGGCCATCACCACGGAGCGTGCCGCCTGGCTGGTCATCGGTTCGCCCACCTGGGGCAGCACTTCCAGGATCGGTCCGCGATTGGGGCCCCGGACACCGTCCCGGTCGACGCCGAGGGGCTGGAGCCTGCTCATCGCCTCCTCCACCTGCTCACGCGTGACGGTGTCGGGCAGCTCGGCCATCAGCGGGGCCATGACGTCCACCGCCGCGAACTCCGCCGCGGCGTCCGTGTCCTTGAGGAGGAGGTCCACCGCCACGCCGACGTGGACGAAGCGGCCGAGCAGCAGGACCAGCTCCTCGAAGCCGATCCCCGCGCGCAGCTTCGCCCGCTCGCGGTCGCACCAGGCGCGGATCTCCTCGTGTCCGATGGGGTTGTCGAACAGCTGAGGGATCTCCGGCCATCCCTTGGTCTCGTGGGGCTGGTACCAGCTGTTGGACGCGAGGTCCTTGGTGGTCATCTCCAGATCGGCGCGCACCCGTGCTCGCAGCGCGCGGGCGAAGCGCTCGTCCGCCCACAGATGCTCCAGCTTCGGCCGGCGGCCGAGCAGGAGTGCGTGCAGCGGCGTCGGGCCGAGGAGCTCCGGTGGGTCGGAGACCGGGGCGCCGTGTTCCAGCAGGAGGTCGATCAGGTCGAGGGGTGTCCGTCCGTTGCCCCGGTCGCCGTACAGCCGGTAGCGGAACTCCACGGGGACGCCGTCGGCCGCCAGCCGCGGAGCGATCCTCTCGGCGATCTCGTACAAGGCGGGCCAGGGTCCACGGTCCTGGCTGTTCGTCCGCACGCACGCGGAGAGCCAGGCCGCGGCCTCACCCGCCGGCAGCCCCTCGGTCTCACCGGTGAGCCGTGCCAGCGCCCCGGTGCGCTCCAGGAGCTCCCTCCAGAGCGCGGGGGTGCCGACGAAGTGGCGTGGACGCAGCTTCAGGACGCGGTCGACCGCGGTGGAGGCGTGGTCGCCGAGGAGGTCCATGGCCGCGCCCTTGAGGCAGTCGGTCCAGAACGCGCCGTCGTGCAGCGAGATGCCGTCCGCCTCGATGATCTCGCCGATGAGCGTGGCCAGTTCCCTCTCGGGGTCGAGGCCGGCGGCCTTGGCGATCTTGCGCACGTCGACGGCCAGCTGCGGGTACACCTCGGACGACGCCCGGACGCGACGGATCGCCACCTCACGGAAGCCGGTGAGGTCCGCCTCGGTCGCGACGCCCTTGACGGCGAGCTCTCGGGCCCAGGCCCGCAGGGCCGTGGCGGAGAGGGCCTCGGCGTCGGCGTAGGCGAGGTAGCGGCCGAGCAGCCACGATGTGTCGACCTTGCGCGCCTGTACGCGCTCGGCGGTGCGGGCACGCCCGAACCAGGCGGCGGCGGCCGGCCGGTCGCCCAGCCGCAGGGCCAGATCGGCCATCTCGTCGAGGAACGTTATCGACAGCGCCGGAGCCGATTCCTCCAACTCCCGCAGTTCACCGTCGACATCGGGCTTGTAGAGGAGACTCCACCGGTGCGTGACTCCTCGCAGGGCGAGGAGCTTCCGGGTCACCAGCTCCTCGAGGCCGGGGTGGGCGGCGATGATCCGCTCGGGGAACGGCAGCCCACCGCCGGAGGGGTCCGGAATGCCGGTGGAGAAGCAGCCGTCCGGCTCCCAGTGGTCCTCGCGCATCAGGCGGTCGCGGTGCGGGACGAGGTGTTCGGGAAGCAGCTGCGTCAGCGTGCGGCCGTCGAAGCCGACATACGTACGGGCCCACAGACCGCCGTCACCCGGCTCGTCGTCGATCCGGACCTGCTCGGCCTCCAACGCCGCCTGCCACGACGGATCGGCGTCGGCCAGCGCACGCGGCACGCTCGCCCCGGCCCGCGCCCACTCACGCGCCCGCAGACGGCACGTCTCACGCTGCTCCCTCAGATGCCACCGGGCCTCGAACTGCGCGTCCAGCCCGGGTGCGCCGGAGAGGGGGCCGGGGAAGTTCTTCAGTCTCCGCCCCTGCGGATTGCGGTAGACGATCTCCAGATCGTCCGTCAGTTCTGCGGTGTATCCGTTCTTTGCGACACGTGTGCCCATGCGTCGTTCTCCCCGTGCTGCCGATCGATGGCCTCCACGTTACGGGTCGTCACTGACATCGCCGCGGGTGCCCGGCGCGCCCGCCCGCCATCCTCCGCTCCGCTCCCCCGCGCTCTCCGGCCGAGGGCGGCGGCGAGGAGCAGCGCGACGCATGCGATGAGGGTGACGCCCCGCCAGCCGAGGGTGTGGAGCACGGGGGCCGCGAGGGCGGTTCCGATGGCACCGATCGTGAAGTAGAGCACGAGATAGACGCTGCTGAGGCTGCCGGAGCGTGCGGGGTCGAGGGCGATGACGCGGCTCTGGTTCGCGGCCTGGGCCGCGAAGCAGCCGGCGTCGAAGAGCGCGAGACCGGCCGCCACGACGGGCGGGGTGTCCAGACCGGTGGCCAGCAGGGCGACCCCGGCTGCCGCCGCCAGCACGGCAGCGGTGATCACGGCCGGGGAGCCGTACCGGTCGACGAGACGTCCGGTCAGGGGCAGTACGGCGAAGCCGAGGAGCCCGGCGAGGCTGTAGAGGCCGATGTCGGTCGGGGCGAGGGAACGGGGCGGCTGTGCCAGCGCGAGGCCGAGGGCGACCCAGGTGAGGTTGAAGGCGAAGTACCAGAGCCCTCCGGTGGCCACCGCGGAGCGCAGGGGCGGGTGTCGGCGCAGGAGTGGGAAGAGCGAGGCGAGGGTGGCGCGATACCCGAGGCGTGAGGTCGGGCGCCGACGGGGCAGCAGAGCGGCGGCCGCGATCGCGCCGAGCAGGGCGAGCACGGCGAAGACGATGAGCATCCGACGCCAGCCGAGCAGGTCGGTGAGCGTGCCGCCCACCATGCGGCTGAGGAGGATGCCGGCCGACATCCCCGCGGCCACGGTGGCGACGCTCCTTCCGCCGCGGCCGGGCGGGGCGTGGCGGCCTGCGATGGTGCCGGCCTGGGCCGCGACACCGGCCGCGGCGCCGATGGCCAGGTAGGCGGCCAGGAGCACGGCCGCGCCGGGTGCGACGGCGGCGAGGACGAGGGCGGCCGTCAGGGCGGTGAGCTGCACGGCGACGAGACGGTTGGGGGCGAGGTGGTCGGCGAGGGGCAGCAGGAAGGCGAAACCGGTCATACAGCCGACGAGTGCGGCCGTGGGTACGAGACCGATCACCGAGAGCGGGACGTCCAGGTCTGCGGCGACCGTGGTCAGCGCGGGTTGGAGGGTGTAGTTGTTGGCGATCGCCGTGCCGGCTATGGCGGCGAGGAGGAACGTGCCGCCTCCGGTGCCGGGCCGCATCAGGGCTGTGTGCCGCGGGTGAGGACGACGGCGTAACGGCATGCGGCCTCGGTGGTGTTGGCGAAGACGCGAGAGGTGGGTTCGCCGAGTTCGATGGTGTCGCCCGCGTCGAGTTCGTGGACCGAGTCTCCGTCGTGGAAGGTCAGGTGGCCGTCGAGGACCCAGACCACCTGCCGTACGAAGGCGAAGGCCGCGGCCGGGTAGGGCACGCGCGCTCCCGCGGGCAGATGGATCTCGGCGATCTCCGCCGGGAACCGGGGACTCGTGATCTGGCGGCGCCGGTATCCGGTGGCGGGGTCGCGCCACTCCGCCGCCTCGTCACCGCGGCGCACTCCGACGCCTCCGTCCGTGTCGCCCGGTGTTCCCTCGGCGAGGGCGAGCAGGGAGGAGACGCTGAGCTGGAAGGCGGCGGACAGCTTGCCCAGGACGACGGCGGTGGGGCTGCTCTCACCTCGTTCGATCCTGCTGATCATCGCCTGGGAGACGCCGGACGCCTCCGCGAGCCGCGCCAGGGTCCACCGGCGACGCTCGCGTTCGGTGCGGACGCGGTCCGCGATCTGCCCCACCAAGGGGTCTACCATGTTGGACATGAATCCAATATATGAGAGAACCGAGGTGGTAACGGTCCGCCCGGCGTCCCTCGACGACGCCGAGGCCATCCAGGCGATACGCAACCACGCGATCGAGCATTCGACGGCCCTGTGGACCCACACTCCGCAGTCCCCCACGGAGGCGGAAGCCTGGCTGCGCGGCCATGTCGGACGTGGCGCCGCGTTCACGGCCGAGGTGGAGGGCGAGGTGGCCGGGTTCGCGGTGTACGGGCCGTGGCGGGATCTCGACGGCTTCCGCCACACCGTGGAGGACTCGGTCTACGTCCGCGACGGCCGGCACGGGCTCGGCATCGGCTCCGCCTTGCTGGCCGCCCTGATCGGCTCGGCGCGAGAGGCGGGCCACCACACGGTGATCGCCGACATCGAGTCGGAGAACGCCGCGTCCGTCCGCCTGCACGAGCGCTTCGGATTCCAGCACGTCTGCACGATGCCCGAGGCCGGCACCAAGTTCGGCCGATGGCTCGACCTCACGATCATGCGGCTCCCGCTGACCTGAACGCCCCGGTGAAACGCCGCCGCCCCGGCCCCGGATCACCGATTCCGGACTTCGGCCGAGGCGCGACGCGGAGCGGTCGCAGGGAGACTCCGCGGCTACGCCGTCACCCTGGGACGCGCCCACGCCCGCGTGGTCAGTGCGTGGCCCAGCGCCAGCGTGCTGAGGCCGAACATCAGGACGCCCAGCGGGACATGGAGCGTCGGCATGTGGGCGATGCCGAGCACGACCTGCACCGAGGCCAGGGCGAGGAAGCCCGTCGCGTACAGGATGGGTCTCGGACCGCCGCCGCCCGGGCGCCACGCGAGCACCGCGGCGAGCACGTACACCATGGACGAGCCGTACATCACGCGCGATCCGATGTCGTGCAACAGGGCGCCGTGGGCGGACGACAGCAGCATCCCCGCGGTGGCCGCCTGGAAGAAGAGGGTCAAGGTCTGCAGTCCGATCGCGACCTTGAGAAACGTGACACCGCGCGGCTTCGTCGTCGCCGGTCCGGCCATGATGGGCTCCTCTCGTGGTGGGGACGGTGGCCGCGTGATCATCGCAGGGGCGTGAAGAGCCGGTCGCGGTGGGCGACGACGTTCTCGGTTCGCGGGGTCGGTCATCTCTCGGCCTCTCCGTCTCACGGGGTTCGACCTCAAGACACCGCGCACTCCCCGCTTGTGACAGCGTGTGAGGCAGATCACTTCCGCCGGACGACTCGGGCGAGGGGGCGACGCCCGGTCCGCCACGGTGCCGCCATGCGCAGGGCGAGGGCCGCGACGACTGCGGCCACGGAAGGAGCGGTAGGATCGGTGACCTATCCGTAATAGGCGGATGGGAGGCGAGTGTTCACCGTTTCGACCATTCGTCATTTTATGTACCACCAGGTGCCGGTTGCACCCCCCGGTGCGCAACCCCGGCCCGCATGGGCAGTTCTGATGCCGGATCACGCATGACTTCGTGAAGTTCATTCAGTTTGGGCGGGTTTCATGGCTTTGGCGACAGGTTCCACGCTGGGGGTGCGGGCAGGCGCCCGGACCGACGGTCCGGGCGAGGTGACCGTCGCCCACCATCAATGGGGCGGATTCCGATGCGAGTCGCGGTTCGTCCGCGGCCGTTCCTCGCGGATCGGAACGCTGGTCCTGGTGGGCGGCGCCTTCCAGACGAAGGAGAGTTGGGGACGACTGGAACGCGAACTGCTGGACTTCGCCGACGTGCTGACCGTCGACCTGCCCGGCTGGGGAGCCAGCCCCGTCCTGCCCGAGCGGTACGGATCCGACTTCCTCGCGGACGCCCTGGGCCACATGCTCGACGACCTCGGCCTCACCTCCGTGAATCTCCTCGGCGGGTCCTACGGCAGCGCCGTCGCCTACCGGCTCGCGCAGAAGCGTCCCGAGCTCGTCGCGAAGCTGGTGCTCATCGGCACCATGACGCACATCCCGGAACAGGCTCGGGGCCCGATCCGGCGGAGCGTCGAACTGCTCAAGGCCGAGCGGATCGAGGAGTTCACCGATGTGACGCTCGGCATGCTCATGAACCTCGACACGGTCGACTCCGTGGTGGCGGGGACGCGGGTACGGCGATTCCTCCGCCGCCGACTGCAGAACCTCACCACGCACGACAGGGCGCAGTTCATCGCGAACACGCAGCGTCTGCTCCGGCACGAGGGGCTCGACCGGCACCAGCCGCCGCCGATGCCCGTGCTGGTGGCGTCCGGCGAACACGACAGCTTCACCACGCCCGACCGATGCCGCGACCTCGCCGCCACCTGCGCCGACAGCCACCTCGCCGTGGTGTCCGACGCCGACCACATGCTGCCCGTGGAGCGACCGGTGGAGCTCGTGGACCTGGGCATGCGCTTCCTCATGAACGAACCGCTGGAGGGGCGGGAGTACCTCCGGGCCGTCGAGCGGGTCTCGCCCGCGGTCGCGGTGTGATCGCCTGACGTGACGGACGCCGGGAGGTCGCCCGGTGCTCTCGCGGCGTCGCCGCTCCTTGACCTTGACACGGTGACAAGGTCTTCAGTGGGGCGCAGGAGGTGGTCCGGATGACCATGGCGAGGCAGGACACGGATACGGCGGTACGGGCTCTTCAGGGGCTGGAGGACAGCCGCTCGTCGGTACGACTGCGGGCGGCGCTCGCGGTCGGCACGAACCCCGACGCGCGGTGCGTCGGCAGACTCGTCGAGCGGTGCGGGGTCGAGCCCGATTTCTCCGTCCGCGAGATGCTGACCTGGGCACTCACGCGCCACTCGCCGTCGGTGACCGTTCCCCCGCTGCTCGACGCGGTCCGCTCGTCACGCGCCCAGGCGCGGAGCCAGGCCCTGCACACGCTGTCCAAGATCGGGGACCGGCGGGCGTGGCCGGCGATCACCCGGGCCGTGCTCACCGACGCCGACGACGAGGTGGCGCGAAGCGCCTGGCGGGCGGCGGTCGTGCTCGTACCCGAGGGTGAGGAGCCCGAGCTGGCCGGGGCGCTGGCGACACAGCTCGGGCGCGGCGAGCGTGAGACCCGGCTGAGTCTGAGCCGCGCGCTCATCGCACTCGGTGAGACGATCCTGCCGGTGGTGCGGGCGGCGATGACGGATCCCGACCCTCGGGTCCGTCGGCATGCGCTCGCCACCGAGCGGCTGTGGGACGACCCGGACGCCGGGTTCGAGTTCGCCGTCGAGGAGGCGAAGCGTGTCGTGGCGCTCGGCGGCATGGGCGAGGAGGGGCGGTAGGCAGTGCTGATCGGTGATGTGGCGCGACGGTCCGGGGTGAGCGCCCGCATGCTCAGGCATTACGAGTCGCTCGGCCTGGTGCGGCCGACCGGCCGGACCGGCGCCGGCTATCGCGAGTACTCGGGCGAGGACATCCGCCGCATCTTCCACATCGAGAGTCTGCGGTCCCTGGGGCTGTCGTTGCGTGAGGTCGGCTCCGCCCTGGACGATCCGGGCTTCGCGCCCGCGGAACTCGTCGACGACCTCATCCGCCGGACTCGGGAGCGCATCGCCGGCGAGACGGCGCTGCTCACACGGCTCCGCCGGATCGACGCGGCGGACCCCGCCGGCTGGGAGGAGGTGCTGCAGATCGTCGCGCTCCTCCACGCCCTGGGGTCGGAGAGCGCCGGGAAGCGTCAGCGGGCGGCCCTCTCCTCGGTCGACGAGGGGCCGGTGCCGGTGGAAGCACTGGTCGAGGCGGTGCTGAGCGAGTCGGACCCGAACGTCGCCGGAGCCCTCCGGTGGGCGCTGGCGCAGGCGGGCGCCGACGGCCTGGCCCTGCTGGCGGAGGGTCTCGGCTCCTCGGAGGCCGAGGTACGAGACCGTGCCGTGCGGTCCATCGCCGAGGTGCCGGACGCCGAGGCGACCGCGCTGCTTCGCGAGGCCCTCACGAACTCCGATGTCGTGGTGCGTCGTTGCGCGGCCCTGGCACTCGGGGCGCGTGGGGCCGCCGACGCGATCCCGACGCTGATCGACATGGTCGTCGAGGAGTCGAACGACGTCGACGCCGCCGACGCGCTCGGCGCACTGGCCGGTGATCCCGCGACGGCGGACCGGAGCGCCACCGGGCTCGTCGGCCGCCTCGCCCACGGCAGCGCCGGTTCGCCCGCGCGCCGGCGCCTCGCGCAGGCGCTCGCGGACATCCCGGGAACCACCGCGGCTCGTGCCCTGGCCGAACTGGCGCAGGACCACGACCGTGCCGTCGCGCTCACCGCGGCGTACGTCCTCGCACGGCGCGAGGAGCCTCGATAGCGGTTCCTACTGAGCCGCCCGTTCCTGGAGGGTCGTGTGCCAGGCGGGCGGCTGCTCCTCCGGGTTCGCCTCCGCGCGGCGGCCGCCTCGGGCGAAGAAGTCCGCCAGCGGCAGGATCGCCGCGCCGACGGTGACGGCGTCCGGGCCGAGGGTGCCGAGGTCGATGCGTACGTGCGCGGCCGGGTACGACAGGGCGTAGGACGTGGCGTGGGCCCGTACGGAATCCAGGAAGCGGGCGCCGAGTTGGAGGCCCGCCCAGCCGCCGACGAGGATGCGCTCGGGCTGGAAGAGGTTGATGAGGTCGGAGAAGCCGGCGCCGAGGTACTCGGCGGTCTCCTCCAGCACCGCGAGCGCCGTGCCGTCGGCCTCCGGCACGGCGCCGTCGGGTCCGGGAGGCGGATAGGCCGCGGCAAGCATCGCGGTCAGCGCCGTCTCCTCGTCGGCGCCCTCGGGCGGGCGGCCGCCCGCCTCCGCCCAGCGCTGGAGCAGCGCCTCCGCGCCGGCGTACGCCTCCAGGCAGCCCTGGGCTCCGCAGCGGCAGCGGCGACCCCGTACCCGTACGGTCAGATGACCCCACTCGACGGCCCGGCCCGGCTTCATGTCGTCGGCGACGACGCACGCTCCGACACCGGAGCCGAAGAGGACGACGACGGCGTTGCGGGCGCCCCGCCCGGCGCCGAACCACATCTCCGCCTGGCCGAGGGTCTTGGCGCCGTTGTCGATGGAGTAGGGGACGTTGTCGGGCAGCAGTCGCGACTCGCGCAGCAGTCGCTCCAGCGGTACGGCGTCCCAGCCGATGGTCTGCCCGTGCACGACGGCGCCGTCGTCCTCGGACCTGGCGACGATGCCCGGCACGCCGATGCCGACCCCGAGCAGGCGCTCCGCCGCGATGCCGGCCCGCTCCAGGACCTCGGCGATGCCTTCCCGGAGGTGGCCGAGGACCACCCCGACGTCGTAGCGGTCGACCCGGCGCTCCCCTTGGGTCTCCAACGGCCGCTCGACCCGGGCGAGTTCGGTGAGGGCGAGGTCGAAGAGCTCGATCCGCACCCGGGTCTCCCCGACGTCCACACCGACCATGTATCCGCTGTCCGGCCTGATGCGCAGCAGCGTGCGGGGGCGGCCGCCGGCGGAGTCGACGCTGCCCGCCTCCTCCACCAGGCCCTCGGCGACCAGTTCGGCCACCACGTTACTCACGGAGCCCGAGCTCAGGCCGGTGACCGGTCCGAGCGAGAAGCGGCTCAACGGCCCGTCGAAATACAACCGTTGCAACACCGCGGTGCGGTTCTCCCGCCGCAGGTCACGCACTGTACGGCCGCTGCGCACTGTCACCGTGCCCCCTCGTCGTCATGTCCTGGTAAGCAACATACCGCTGTCACGCCTCTTGACGCGACCTTCGCTTGAGGTTTAACTCACATCCTAAATTAAGCCCTGAGGCTGTTCGGGAACTGAACGCGGGACCTTGCGCCGTTCCCCCTCGTGGGCGATCCGCCACTCCACGAAAGGCTTCTGGAGTCATGCGCAGAACCCGAGCCGCAGTCGTCGGCGCCGTCACGCTCTCCCTCGTCCTCTCGGCGGCCGCCTGTGGCGGCGGCACCTCAGGCGCCGGATCCAACGAGAACCCCAGGACTCTCACCTACTGGGCGTCCAACCAGGGCGCGAGCATCGAGGTGGACAAGGAGGTCCTCCAGCCCGAGCTCGACAAGTTCGAGAAGCAGACGGGGATCAAGGTGAAGCTGGAGGTCGTCCCCTGGAGCGACCTGCTCAACCGCATCCTCACCGCCACCACCTCCGGCCAGGGCCCCGACGTCCTCAACATCGGCAACACCTGGAGCGCCTCCCTGCAGTCCAGCGGCGCCCTGCTGCCCTGGGACGCGAAGAACTTCGAGAAGATCGGCGGCAAGGACCGCTTCGTGGCGTCGTCACTCGCGTCCACCGGCATCCAGGGCCAGGACCCCGCCGCCGTCCCGCTGTACTCCATGGCGTACGCCCTCTACTACAACAAGAAGATGTTCGCGGACGCGGGCGTCACGAAGCCGCCGGCGACCTGGGACGAGCTGGTCGCCACCGGCAAGAAGCTCAGCAAGGACGGCAAGCACGCGATCGGCGTCGAGGGCTCCAACCTCGCCAACAACATCCACCAGGTGTTCGTCCTCGGCAAGCAGCACGGCGCGGACTTCTTCACCCCCGACGGCAAGGCCGACTTCACCTCCGACGGGGCCGTCGCCGCGGTCGAGCAGTACGTCGACCTGATGGCCGAGCACAAGATCGTCGCCCCGGGCAACGCCGAGTACGCGCAGAACCAGTCCCTGAGCGACTTCTCCAACGACAAGACCGCCATGGTGCTCTGGCAGACCGCTTCCGCCACCTTCGCCTCCCAGGGCATGAAGGAGGACGAGTGGGGTGTCGCCCCCGCTCCCGTGCTGTCCGGCACGCCGGGTCAGGGCAGGGCCACGAACTCCATGGCGGCCGGCATCAACATGGCCGTCTTCAAGAACACCAAGAACATCGACGGCGCCCTCGAGTTCGTGAAGTTCATGACCGGTGACGAGGAGCAGAAGATCCTCAACAAGGCGTACGGCTCGATACCGCCGGTCTCCTCCGCCCAGCAGGACCCGGCCTTCAACACCCCCGCCCTCACCGTCCTGCGCGAAACCCTCGCCACCAGCGCGGCCGCACTCCCCCAGGTCCCGGAGGAGTCACAGTTCGAGACGGTCGTCGGCACCGCCGTCAAGGAACTCTTCGCCGAGGCGGCGGCCGGCCGTGAGGTGACCACCGAGACGGTGCGGGCCAAGCTCGAGAAGGCCCAGCAGCAGATGCCCAAGAAGTGAGCACGGACACCCACATGACCACCACCGCCATCGAACCGGCGGGACGGACCGCTTCGAAGCCCCACCCCGGGAGGGCGCGGCCGCCGCGCCCTCCCGGGCGGCTCCGCCGCCTCTCGCTGCCGTACCTGCTGCTGCTTCCCGCGCTCGCCCTCGAACTCCTGGTCCATCTGGTGCCGATGGTCATCGGCGTCGTCATGAGCTTCAAGGAACTCACCCAGTTCTTCATCCGTGACTGGGGCACCGCGCCGTGGGCCGGTTTCGACAACTACGCCGTCACCGTCGACATCGACGCGCCGGTGGGCCGGGCGCTGCTCGGCTCCTTCCTCACCACCTGCCTCTTCACCCTGCTCTCCGTCGGACTGTGCTGGATGCTGGGCACGGCCGCCGCGATCTTCCTCCAGGAGACGTTCCGCGGCCGGGGCGTCCTGCGGACCCTCTTCCTCGTCCCGTACGCCCTGCCGGTCTACGCCGCCGTCATCACCTGGGCGTTCATGTTCCAGCGGGACAACGGTCTGGTGAACCATGTGCTCCACGACCAACTGGGGCTGACCGACACCCCGCCGTTCTGGCTGATCGGCGAGAACAGCTTCGTGACACTGCTCGTCGTGTCCGTGTGGAAGGGCTGGCCCTTCGCCTTCCTCATCATGATGGCCGGCCTGCAGAACATCCCCCGGGAGATCTACGAGGCCGCCGCCCTGGACGGCGCGGGGGTCTGGCAGCAGATCCGCCGGATCACCCTGCCCTCGCTGCGCCCGGTCAACCAGGTGCTCGTCCTGGTGCTGTTCCTGTGGACGTTCAACGACTTCAACACGCCGTTCGTGCTGTTCGGCAAGGCGGCGCCCGAGGCGGCCGACCTGATCGCGATCCACATCTACCAGTCCTCGTTCCAGACCTGGAACTTCGGTACGGGCGCGGCCATGTCCGTCCTGCTGCTGCTTTTCCTGCTCGCCGTGACGGGCGGCTACCTCCTGGCCACCTCCCGAGGAAGGAGGACGGGCGATGTCTGAGGGCACCCTGCGCCGTCCGCCGCGCTCCCCCATGGCCCCGCCGCGGTCCTTCCTGTGGAGCCGACGGATCTTCCTGACCCTGCTCACCGGATTCGTCCTGCTGCCGGTGTACGTCATGGTCTCCAGCTCGGTGAAACCGCTCCAGGACGTCTCGGGCAAGTTCCGGTGGATCCCCACGGATCTCACGATCCGTCCGTACGTCGACATCTGGGAGACGGTCCCGCTCGCCGACTACTTCATGAACTCCCTGATCGTGGCAGGTTCGGCGACCGTCTGCTCGGTGGTCATCGCCGTCTTCGCCGCCTACGCCGTGAGCCGGTACTCCTTCCGCGGCAGGCAGGTCTTCACGGTCACGGTGCTGTCGACCCAGATGTTCCCCGGCATCCTCTTCCTGCTGCCGCTGTTCCTCATCTACGTGAACATCGGCAACGCCACCGGGATCGCGCTCTTCGGCTCCCGCGGCGGCCTCATCCTCACCTATCTCACCTTCTCCCTGCCGTTCTCGATCTGGATGCTCATCGGGTACTTCGACTCGGTGCCCCGCGACCTGGACGAGGCGGCCAAGGTCGACGGCTGCGGTCCGCTCGGCGCGCTGTTCCGGGTGATCGTGCCCGCGGCCGTCCCCGGCATCGTCGCCGTCGCCGTCTACGCCTTCATGACCGCCTGGGCCGAGGTGCTGTTCGCCTCGGTGATGACCAACGACGCCACCCGCACCCTCGCGGTGGGCCTCCAGGGCTACTCGACCCAGAACGACGTGTACTGGAACCAGGTCATGGCCGCCTCCCTCGTCGTGAGCGTGCCCGTCGTCGCCGGCTTCCTCCTCCTGCAGCGGTACCTCGTCACCGGGCTCACCGCCGGAGCGGTCAAGTAGCCCCCTCTGCCACCAGCACGCCTCCGAGAGGATCTCCGTGTCCGAAACGACCGACCAGCTGTCCGGCGAACTCGCCGCCCTCCCCCGTGACTTCGTCTGGGGCACGGCCACATCGGCCTACCAGATCGAGGGGGCCGTCGCGGAGGACGGCAGGTCCCCCTCCATCTGGGACACGTTCTCCCACACCCCCGGCAAGGTCGACAACGACGACCACGGCGACATCGCCTGCGACCACTACCACCGGTGGCCCGAGGACATCGCGCTCATGAAGCGGCTCGGCACCGACGCGTACCGGCTGTCCGTCGCCTGGCCGCGCGTCGTCCCCGGCGGGGACGGCCGGGTCAACACCGCCGGGCTCGACTTCTACGACCGCCTGGTCGACGGACTCCTCGCCGCCGGGATCACCCCGTCCGTGACCCTCTACCACTGGGACCTGCCCCAGGTCCTCCAGGACCGGGGCGGCTGGACCTCACGCGAGACCGCCGAGCGACTCGCCGCGTACGCCTCCGCCGTCGCCGGCCGGCTCGGTGACCGGGTCACCCAGTGGGCCACCCTCAACGAGCCGCTCTGCTCGGGGTGGATCGGCCATCTGGAAGGCCGGATGGCCCCGGGTCTGACCGACCTGACGGCCGCCGTCCACGCCTCCTACCACCTCCTGCTGGGCCACGGCCTGGCCACCCAGGCCCTGCGTGCGGCCGCCCCCGGCGCACGGGTCGGCCTGGTCACCAACCACTCCACCGTCGAGGCCGCCACCACGCGCCCCGAGGACATCGCGGCTGCCGTCCGCATGGACGGACACACCAACCGCTGGTGGCTCGACCCGGTCTACGGGCGCGGCTTCCCCGCCGACATGCGCGAGCTGTACGGGGTCGAGCTGCCGGAGCACGCCGGTGACCCGGAGACGATCGCCGCACCGCTCGACTGGCACGGCCTGAACTACTACTTCCCGGCCACCGTCGAGGACGACCCCGCGGGTCCCGTCCCGTACGCCAGGGAGGTGCGTCTCGCCGGCGTTCCGCGCACCGGCATGGACTGGGAGATCGACGCCGGGGGGCTCGAGGCGCTCCTGCTGCGGCTGACCGACGACTACGGGGTACGGCGGCTCTACGTGACCGAGAACGGCTCCGCGTTCCCCGACGCCGTGGGCCCCGACGGGTCCGTGCACGACCAGGACCGGATCCGGTACCTGGAGCAGCACATCGCGGCCTGCGCCCGGGCGGTCCGCAAGGGTGCTCCGCTGGCGGGGTACTACGCCTGGTCCCTCCTGGACAACTTCGAGTGGGCCTACGGCTACGACAAGCGCTTCGGCCTCGTCCACGTCGACTACGCGACCCAGGCCCGCACGGTCAAGGCGAGCGGTCACCGGTACGCGGAGATCATCCGGGCCCACAGGGCGGCCGCCTCGGGCAGCTGAGCACGGCGCGTGGAAAGGCCCCGCCCACCGGATGCGACCGGTGGGCGGGGCCCTTTCCGTGCTCCTCCGGTCAGGGGAAGGAGACGATCTTGGACGGGACGGTCGACGTACCCGAGGTCGGTGCGCCGATGTCGTTGATGACGTGCTCGTACTGGCCGTTGCCGCCGAGTGAGACGACGAGCAGGCTGTGGAACCTCACTCCCGGTTTCACCGGGGCCTTGAATCCGTGGTCCTGGCGGATCGTCGGGTCCACGTTGTAGTAGCAGTAGCTGCCCATCCCCCAGCCTTCGTGGACGTCGACGGAGTCGTCGACGCGGTAGGCGGCGTAGCCCTTGGTCGGGCCGTTCTGGATGGCGGCCTGATCGGGCGCGTCGTACGCCTTCTCGTTCTGGAAGAAGATCGTGCGGCCGCGCTCGCCGTACCACTCGACGTCGTACTTGTTGAAGTGTTCGACGAACAGACCGGTGGCCAGGACGTCGTCCCCGTTGACACGGACGCCGTAGTCCGCGCGGTTGGTCTCCCAGCCCCAGCCCTCGCCGTGGTCGGCCCGCCAGACCCAGGTGTGGTCGATGATCGTGTCGTCGCTGTTGACGACCATGCTCGTGGTCGCCCTGCCCGGGCCCGCGCCGCCGATGCGGAGGTAGACGTCCTGGACCGTGGTGGGGTTGGCGGCGTGGTCGGCGGAGGCCCCCTGGGGGCCGATCTCCAGCAGGGTCGGGGAGTTGACCGGGCCCGCGTCGATCAGGAAGCCGGCGAGGCGGACGCCGTCGACGTCGGCGACGCGCATCGCGGTGACACCGTTGTCGGGGATGATCGTGGCGAGGCCGAGGCCGAGCACGATGGTGCCCGCCCGGTTGATGTCGATGGTCCGGTCGACGTGGTAGACGCCCGGGGTGAAGAGCAGGTGCAGGCCCTGGGCGACGGCGGCGTTCATCGTGGCCGCCGTGGTGCCCGGCTTGACGACGTAGAAGCGGCTGAGCGGGATCGACTCGCCCTGCGGTGTTCCGTTCGCCCAGCTGACGCCGCGCGCGTTGGTGCGCTTGGCGGGCGCGAAGACCTTCAGCTCGCCGCCGTCGAGGTGGAGGAAGGGCTTCTCGCGGGAGATCGGGGTGGTGTCGAGGGTGGTGTACGGCGGGTCGGGGAAGCTCGTCGCCGGAGCGCCCTCCACACCGGAGAAGGTCATGTTCCACACGCCGTTGGTCCAGCCGCCGACCGCGCTGTCGCGGGTGTACCACTGCTGCTGGGAGTACGGACCGACCGTGCCGTCGATCCTGCTGTCGGCGATGTAGCCGCCGCTGGCCCATCCGTAGCCGCTCGGGGCCAGGTTGAGGCCGCCCTTGACGTGCATCCGACGGAAGGAGGCCGCCTGCGAGACGGCCCAGCGGTTGGTGCCGTTGACGGGGTTGAGCGCCAGGTTCTCCGCGGCACGCCAGAAGTTCTGGGTCGCGTTGCCGTCGAACCACCCGGCGTCGACGGTCACGTCGCCGTTGAAGGTGGTGTCGTCGGGGCGCAGCCCGAGACCGGCGATCTGGGTGTAGAAGCCGATCTGGGCGTTGAGGCCGTCATAGGTGCCCGGCTTGAAGAGGAAGGCGTGTCGGCCGGTACCGAACTGGGCCGACTCCTGCTGCTGGAAGACCTGGTCGAGCTTGGCCTGGATGCCGGGCGTGGAGGGGTCGATGATGTGGACGTTCGGGCCCAGGTCGCCACCGCCGGGGAGCATCGGTCCGCCGTCCGTGGTGCCGTACACCTGGAACTCCCAGAGGGAGTAGCCGTATCCGGTGGCGCGGGTGAGGCCCTGCATCCGGACGTGGCGCGCGGTTCCGGAGACGGCGACCGTCTCGGAGCCGCCGGTGCCGGCGGTCGTGGCGTGCACCGTCGACCAGGTGGTGCCGTCCGCGGAGATCTCGATCCTGTAGGCGGTCGCGTAGGCGGCCTCCCAGCGCAGTTCGACGCGGTCGAGGACCGTCGGCGCGCCGAGGTCCACCTGGAGCCACTGGGGGTCGGCGAACGCGCTGGACCAGCGCGTGCCGAGGTCGCCGTCGACGGCGCCGGCGGCTGTCGTGGCGCCGTTCTCCTGACTGGAGGCGGTGACCGGCTTGCCCTGGGAGAGCAGCACCGGCGCGGCGTGGGCGGCGGGGGCCGGGAGGAGTGCGAGCAGCGCCGCCACGAGGGCGGTCACGACGGCCGCCGCGACGCCTCGGTGCGGTGCGGCGGGGCGTGGACGGTGTGGCGATGTCGCCACGGGTAGGCCGACAACGGGCATGAAGAGGTCTCCTCGTCAAGGGAGTTGGAGTAGGCGGAGAAGGTGCGAGAGAGCGCTCTCCCGCACCCTGCCCGCCGGTCAAGCCCGGGTCAATGACTCCGACCGCACTTTTCTTAGGTCTTTCATTAAGTCGGCGAAGCAGTGTCGCCGACCCGGGTCGGGGCGCCCGGGGGCACCCCGGCTTCGCGGCGGCGCGAAGCGCGGACACCCCGACGGAGGCCGGTCACCGGGTCACCGTCCACTTCTGGTTGGCCCCGCCCGCGCAGGTCCAGATCTGCAGGCGGGTGCCGTTGGCCGAGCTGTTGCCGGTCGCGTCCAGGCACTTGCCGGCCTGCGGGTTCACGATGTCCCGAGCGGCGTTGGCGTCCCAGCGCTGGGCGGCCGTGCCGTTGCATTCCCACAGCTGGACCACGGTGCCGTCCGCGGTGCCGCCGGAGGCGACGTCGAGGCACTTACCCAGCGCCCTGATCGTTCCGTCCGCGCCGACGGTCCACCGCTGGGCGGCGGTTCCGTTGCAGTCGTACAGCTGGACCGCCGTGCCGTTGGCCGTTCCCGCCGCGGCGACGTCGACGCACTTGCCGCCGATCCCGGTGATGGGACCGCCTGTCGTGGGGGTGTCGCCCGTGGTGACGCGGACGTGGTCGACCACCAGCTGCTGGGGGAAGACGGTGGACCCGTCGGGGTCGCCCGGCCAGTAGCCGCCGACCGCCAGGTTGAGTATCAGGAAGAAGGGCTTGTCGAAGACCCACTGCCGTCCGCCGAGATCGGCCGGGGTACGGGTCTGGTAGACGGTGCCGTCCACGGACCAGGTGATCCGGCCGGGCGACCAGTCGACGGCGAAGGTGTGGAACGCGTCGGCGAAGACCTGCCCACCGGGCAGCGTGTACGCGGCGCCGATGCCGCCCGCGCCGGAGTATCCGGGGCCGTGCAGGGTGCCGTGGACCGTGGAGGGCTCGAAGCCGACGTTCTCCATGATGTCGATCTCGCCCGAGTCGGGCCAGCCGATCTGACCGAGGTCGTTCCCGAGCATCCAGAAGGCGGGCCACATGCCCTGCCCGCGCGGGACCTTCATCCGGGCTTCCACGTGGCCGTACTGCGCGGTGTACCGGCCCGCGGTGTTCAGCCGGGCCGAGGTGTACTCGCACCGGCCGTACCAGCACTGGTAGTTGCCGGGGTTCTCCTTGCGCGCGGTGATCACGAGATGGCCCTGGCCGTCGAGTGCGGCGTTGCTGTTGCCGGCCGTGTAGTACTGCCGCTCGTGATTGTTGACGTTGTCGCCGGTCTCGATCTGCCACCGGGTTCCGTCCACGGCGGAGCCCGCGGGCCCGTCGAAGTCGTCGGAGAACGTGACGGCGGCCGCTTCGGCGGCGGGCCGGAGCGCGGTGCCGCGATCGGGGGACGCGGAGGCGCCCGGTGTGGGGGCGGTGAGGCCGAGGCAGAGCGCGGCGAGCGCGAGGGCCGTCGCGGCGGAGGACAGCAGGCGCCGTGGTGAGCGGGAGGAGTGCATGGCTCTCTCTTCCGTCGGGTGTGGGGGACGCACTGAAAGTCATGCTCATGACATTCAGCGGCAACGGGCGGAGCCGCCTCGACGGTGCGGGACGCCGGACCGCTTTGTTGCACCCATGATTTAAGAAGTGAACTAAGAGAGCCGTCAAGGGTTTTGGTATGGACCTGCGCACCCTTGATGAACTCCGGCCACACCGGCACCAGGGCACAGACCCCGCCCGCACGAGAGGCCCTCGGCTCGGGCCACCCGCACGGGCCGAGACCCGGCAGGCGCCTACAAGCCGGCGAGTTCGGCGTTCGCCCTCGCGGTGACATGGGCCAGCGCGCGGGCCGCCACCTCGCGCTCGGCCACGGGAATCTCCCCGTACAGCCGCTCGGTCAGTCCGGCCACGGCGTCCGCGAACTCCCGCCGGAGGCTCGCCCCCTTGTCGGTGACGGCCACGCGGGGGCCGTCGATCAGCCCGGCGTCGGCGAGTTCGTCGAGCAGGGCGCGCGCTTCCGGCTCGCCGACCTTGAGGGTCGCGACCAGACGGTCGACGGCGTCGGCCCGGTCGAGCCCGGCCGCGACGGCATTGAGCGCCACGGACTGATGAAAGGTCAGCCCCGAGGCGGCGAGGAGACGATCCCGCACGGCGGCGATCGCGTGGTAGGCGATCCCGATCGCCTGGCCGTCGAGGAGAGGAGCGGAGGAGGTGTCGATGGTCGTCATGGCGTGAATCTCCCTGCGAGCGAGGTGTGTTGAGTATCCGACACCTCAAACGGAGCCTTCTCCGCTTGAGGTGTCGTCACATTAAACGGAGACCTCTCCGATTTCCAAGAGTCAACCGGAGACTTCTCCGCTACGCTGCTCCGCATGACCGCCCCCACCGAGCGCGCCGACGCCGCCCGCAATCGCCTCCGCATCCTCGGCGCCGCTCGCCACCTGCTCGCGACGGACGGCTTCGCCGACCTCTCCCTGGACGCGGTGGCCAGGGAGGCCGGGGTGGGCGTCGGCACGGTCTACCGCCGCTTCCACAACCGAGCCGGGCTCGTCTACGCGCTGATCGAGGACAACGAGACCCGCTTCCAGGAGGATTTCCGGCGGCACTGCGGGGATGCGATCCTGTCGGCCCACGACCGGCTGCGTGCCTTTCTGCACGGCATGGCCGACCTCGTGGACGACAACAGGGAGTTGCTGCTCCTGGCCGAGGCGAGCGCGCCGGCGGGGCGCTACAGCAGCGCCCCCTTCCGCCGGCACCATGAGCAGATCACGGGCATGGTCGCGGAGCTCGCCCCCGGCGCGGATGCCGCCTACCTGGCGGATCTGCTCCTCATGGCGTACACGCCGGGCCTCTTCGACCATCAACGCACCGAGCGCGGCTGGGACGTGGACCGCATCAAGCACGGCCTCGACACGCTGATCGCCGGCATCGGGGCCGCCGGGCCGGCCGACGAGCGGTCCTCCTGACCTTCCGGAGGCAGCCGACGACTTCCCGGCCTTCGGCGCCATCCGGATCACGGTCGTGACCGAGGAACCCGATGGCGCGATAGCGACCATGACGAACGCTCAGCGCCTTCCGCCCCCTACGGGCCGCCACCGAGCCGGCCGGCCCCTGAGCCCGGGCCCCGGACGCGCCTCGGCCGTTGGTCGCTCGCGTCTCGCTCCCGTCCCCCGCAGGGGCGATGTCAGTGGTCGCCACTAGGTTCTTTCTTGTCCCGCCGATCAGGCGCGGGCCTTCCCTTACCCCTCCCATGCCCTGAGGAGATCTGCGTTGTCCCACTGGGAGACTTCGAGTCTGACGCGGGTGCTGCAGCCCGCCCGCCCACGGAAACTGGCCAAGGTTCCCTTCGTCGAGCTGGCCGACGGGCGCCTGCAGGGTGTCGTGTCCAGCGGATCGGACATCGCCCGGGTCTACGTCTCTTCGGTCGCCGTCGGCGACTACGCGTTCGCGTGCAGCACGAACAACAACCGGCCCTGCGGCGGCGCCCGTGGCTCCTTCTGCAACCACATCCGGGCCCTCATCGGCGAGGCGGTGCTGCAGTACGGAGCCGAGCGCGTCGCCCGGTATCTGAAGGTCGACCCGGCGGACGATCTGAACGCGGCGGGCGTCACGAACGCCATGTGCGCCACGCGCCCGTCCGCTGCGGCCGGCGGAACCGCTGCCGCGGCGCCCGTGTTCAGCCGCTTCCTGCGCCACCTGTCCTACCTCGAACTGCAGGCGTCGACCGGTCCATTGCCCGAGATGCAGTGGTTCCCGCCGACCCGAGAGGTGGCCTGATGCATGCCGACCTGCTCACCGAGCCCGTTCCCGGTCTGGACGAGGCGATCACCGCCGTCGCCGGGTTCGACGCCCTTCTGACCGACGGCCTCCTGCGCCCCCGCGCGGCTCAGGCCGGTGACCTGATGGCGTTCGCCGACGCCGTCGCCGGCACCCCGCTCGCCTCCCGGGTCGGCGAGGCGGCCGAGAAGACCGCCGCGGGCGCCGCCGGGGAGGAGCACTTCCTCGCTCTCGCCGCCGCCCGCACCGCCCTCCTCGGCTCCGTCCACGACGCGCTCGCCGAGCGGGTGACCGCGGCGACCGGCCGGCCGGCCGCCCACGACGCGGCCCAGCCGGCCCCCGGCGGCGAGCCGGTCAACGTGCTGGCGGCCGCCCGGTCATGGCTGTGCGACCTCGCGCGCACCGGCTGGCGGGGGCTGGACCACGAGATCGTGACCGGTGCCGCCCCCGTGGTCTCGGCGATGCTGCCGGACCCGTCGCTGCGCCGCCTCGCGGTCCTGCTGGACGGCTTCGCCACCGAACTCGCGGCCTGCTGCCCCGGCGCCGCGCTCGACCGGGTCCCGGAGCGCCGCTGGGCCGACCTGTGGTCGCGCGCCCTGCTCCTGACGCTCCCCGGAGCGGCCGACCTGCCGGCCACCGGCACCGTGAGCGGTCGTCTCCTTCCGCTCGGCGTCGATCTCCACGAGCACGCGACGGCCGTGCAGGCGCAGGTCCATGCCGTGCTGGAGCCCTCCGACGGGGGCGCCGCGCGCCTGGTGCGCGCCTCCGTCTCCGCGCCGAAGCCGGACACCGTCGTCGGTGCGGGACTGTGGCAGCTCCTCCGGCCGCACATGTCGCTCCTCACCGCTGTCGGCGAGGGCGGGACGATGGACCTGGACGGGATGCCGATCACGGCCGAGGGAGACCTCCTCTGGGACGACGCCCTCGCCCGCGCGGGCGCACCGGCCGACCCCTTCGTCACCGCCCGGGTCGTGCTGCCGACGGCCGTCGGCTCCGCCCCCGCACCACTGGACCGCCATCCCGCCCGGATCGCCGTCCCGGTGTTCCTCGAGGGGTATGCCGTGTCCCAGGAGGCGGACGGGCTGACGTTCGCGGTCGCGGGTCAGCCACTCGCCGTCGACGCCGACCGCATCCCGGCCGCCGGACCTCTCACCCCCGAGAACGTCGCCGCGTCCGGGGCATGCATCGGCCTCCTGCGCTGGGACGCCGGAGCCTTCCGCGTACAGCCGCTCGCCGTCGAGACGACCGTGCGGAAGAAGAGCCTCGCGATCCATGCGGGGGCATGGGCCGGAGGAACCACCGACAAGGCGGGCGTCAAGGGCGAGAAGGCCGCCACCGACGCCGTGGCCGTGCTGCGGGAGCGAGCGGGAAGGCTGCTGCGCGGATGACCGACCCCACACCCGACCCGATCCCCGAGGGCCCGTCGGCCGACTCGGACGAGAACCGCCGCCAGGTGCTGTACTGGCGCCTGCTCGCGCGCCTCTTCGACCCCGAGGAGCAGCCCGGTCTGGAATCCGCGAGCCTCGCCGTCGTCGAGGACATCGGGCTGCCGCCCGGCCTGCTGGACCCGCAGGCGTCCGTCGACTCCGTCGTCCAGCGCCACCCCGAACTGGCCGACGAGTTCGACGGGCTGATGCTGCACCAGGACGGCGACGGGCCGCGCGACCGCGCGGCGGAGGTACGGCGCGCCGCCCTGCTGTCGAAGGTCCTGCTCAACGTGTTCGCGTCGCCCTCCGGATCCGTCAGCGCGGGGCACCTCGCCGGCTGGCAGTCCGACGCGGGATGGCTGGAGCGCGCCCTCGGATGCCGGCCCGGTGACCTGCGCGGAGGTCGCGCGGGAGCGGGCGCTCCCGGTGTCAGCCCCCACGGCACCGGAGTCGGCGGCGGCACGCCGGACCTGAGCCGGCTGATTCCCCAGATCGGACCGGAGCTCGGCGCCATCGAGGCGGATCTCGTCAAGCGCATGCACCTGCGGGAGGTGCTGGCCGACCCGAAGCTGGCGTCCCGGCTCACGCCCAGCATGTCGCTGATCGAGCAGCTGCTGCGGGACAAGAACAACCTCTCCGGTGTGGCGCTCGCGAACGCCAAGGCACTGATCCGACGGTTCGTCGACGAGGTCGCCGAGGTGCTGCGTACGCAGGTCGAGAAGGCGTCCGTCGGGGAACTGGACCGCTCTATCCCGCCCAAGCGCGTCTTCCGGAACCTGGATGTGAACCGGACGATCTGGAAGAACCTCACCAACTGGAGCCCGGAGGAGGAGCGGCTGTACGTCGACCGCCTCTACTACCGGCACACGGCTCGCAAGACGACGCCCCAACGGCTGATCGTGGTCGTCGACCAGTCGGGCTCGATGGTCGACTCGATGGTGAACTGCACCATCCTCGCCTCGATCTTCGCCGGGCTGCCGAAGGTCGACGTCCACCTCATCGCGTACGACACCCAGGCCCTCGACCTCACTCCCTGGGTCCACGATCCCTTCGAGACGCTCCTGCGCACCCAGCTCGGCGGCGGCACGGACGGCACCGTGGCCATGGCACTGGCCCAGCCGAAGATCGCCGAGCCCCGGAACACCGTCGTGGTGTGGATCTCCGACTTCTACGAATGGCGCGGCGAGGAACTCTTCGCCTCCATGGCCGCCGTGCATCGCTCCGGGGCCAAGTTCATCCCGGTCGGCTCGGTGACGAGCGCCGGGCGAGGCAGCGTCAACCCGTGGTTCCGGGAGCGGTTCAAGGACCAGGGCACTCCCGTGCTTTCCGGCCACATCCGCAAGCTCGTCCACGAGCTGAAGAACTTCCTCACCTGACCGCTCCTGCCCGCGCCGCCCCATGACCGGCGGCCCCCAAAAGACCCGCGGCCCCGCGCCGCCCCAGAACCGTACGAAAGGCACCGAACATGTCCGACCTGCTGCGCGCCCCCGCCGAGATCAAGTACGCCGAGGAGCTGGAGTGGCTGGAGTCGATCGACGACAACCCCAAGCCGTTCTCCTGGCGTCTGTCCCCGAAGATGGTCCGGTTGTTCATCCTCGGTTCCGAGCGGGCCGACGGCCTCGACCGTGAGATCGCGCAGAAGTGGTTCGGCGACCGGAGCTTCGTCGAGCGCTCCATCGTCACGCTCGCCTCCGACCGCGGTCTCCTCCTCATCGGCGACCCCGGCACGGGCAAGAGCTGGCTCGCCGAGCTGCTGTCCGCCGCGATCAGCCGCAACTCCACCCAGGTCGTCCAGGGCACGGCCGGCACCACCGAGGACCACATCAAGTACTCCTGGAACGTGTCCATGGTCATCGCCAAGGGCCAGTCCCGCGAGTCGATGATCCCCTCGCCGATCATGACCGCGATGGAGACCGGGACCATCGGCCGCTTCGAGGAGCTCACCCGCTCCACCAGCGACGTGCAGGACGCCCTCATCTCGATCCTGTCCGAGAAGTACATCTCGGTCCCGGAACTCGACAGCGCCGACGGCGAGAACATCGTCTTCGCCAAGCCCGGCTTCTCCGTCATCGCCACCGCCAACAGCCGGGACCGGGGCGTCAACGACCTCTCCTCCGCGCTGAAGCGGCGCTTCAACTTCGTCCGCATCCCGGTCGTGACGAACAAGCAGAGCGAGACGGAGATCGTCCGCTTCCGCACCGAGGAACTCCTGCGCCGCCACCAGATCGAACTGGACGTCCCGCCGAACCTGCTGGACGTGCTGCTGCAGAGCTTCGCCGATCTCCGCGCCTCGGCGACCGCCGCCACCAGCGACGACGAGAAGCTGGAGTCCGCGCTGTCGACCGCCGAGCAGATCGGAGTCCTGGAGGACGCCATCCTGCACTCCAACTTCTTCGGCGAGCGCTCCCTCACCGCCCGCACCCTCGCCTCCTCCCTCGTCGGCTCCCTGGTCCGGCGCGAGCCCGAGGACCTGGCGATCCTGAACAAGTACCTGCACGGGGTGGTCGAGCCCCGCGGCAAGGAGGAGGGCGGCTTGTGGCCGGAGTTCCTCGACGGCGGCCGTGACGCGATCGCGACCCTCTCGTGAGCGGCCGCCAGGAAGGGACCTTCGAGGCCCTTCGCGTCCAGCTCCAGCAGGCGGCAGCCGAGTTCTCCGACGGGCCGACGGCACTGGAGGGCATACTCCTCGGCCTCGTGGACGACGTCGACCGCGCCGCGCGCGAGCCGCTGGAGATCTTCCCGGTCTGCCACCACTCCCCCGCCTCCGCGCTCGCGATGGCACGCCGGCTGCGCGAGAAGCAGCCGAAGGTCGTGTACCTGGAGCTGTGCGAGGACATGGCGCCCCTGCTCACCGAACTGCGCAACTGCCGGCTCCCCGTCGCGGTCCAGGCGTTCGCGTCCCGGCTCGACGGCTTCCCGGAGGAGTGGGCGCCGCTCTCGGTGGTCGCCCCGATCACCGAGGCGTCCGCCGAGTACCAGGCGATCGCGTACGCGCTGGACACCCCGGGGGTGGAACTCGTCCTCGTCGACCGCTCCTCGGACCACGTCTTCCAGTGGAACTCCCGCCAGCAGGGCACGGAGACGGGCGACGCGGACGCGCCGGCGGCCGAGGAGGAGGCTGCGCTGCACGGCGACGCCGTGGGCGTGGAGATCGGCGACCTGCGGCCGCGGTTCGCCGAGCTCGAGGAGCACCTGCTGCGGCACGGCCGGGTGCGGCACTGGTCGGAGTGGTGGCACCAGTACGTCGAACTGCCCCTGGGCGACAGCGACCACGACACGTACCGCCAGGCCATGTTCCTGATCGGAAGCCTCTTCCGTCGCCTGGCCCCCGGGGACGCGGAGCGGGTACGGGTCGACGAGGACCGCGAGCGGTACATGTGGACGCGGATGCGCGAACACCTGAGCGCGACCGGCACGGACCCGGCGGACTGCCTCTACGTCTGCGGAGCCTTCCACGCCGCCAGCCGTGTGGCGGAGTTCGGTGTGGAGGGCGACGACACCTTCGAGATCAGCCCCCGCACCGGCACCACCTGGCAGTACGGCCTGATCCCGTCGAGCCACGCGGCGATCGAGGCACAGTTCGGGCTGGCCGCGGGCTCGGTGTCGATCGCGGCGACGGTGTGGGCGAAGAACCTCAAGCGCACCCGCGTCGAGCCCTACCGGCTGGTGGGGCAGGCGGGCGCGAAGAAGACGCGGCCGAAGAAGACCGCGGCCGTGGCGGCCGTGACGCAGGCCGAGCCGGCGGACATGCTCACCGGGTTCCTTCGGCAGCCGCCGGTCCTGGACCGGCTGGACGAGACCGAACTGCTCGGCTGGTCCGTGGAGATCGTGCGGGCCGCCCGCCGCAACGGCTATCTCGCCTCCACCGCCGACGCCATCGCGGTCTTCGAGACGTCGATCCTGCTCGCCGGAATGCGGGACCGGGCCAAGCCCACCCCGTACGACTTCCAGGACGCGGCCGTCACCTGCATCGAGAAGGACACCGTCCCCGGGCGGCGCGACGTGCGCCGGCTCGTGGAGATCATGATGGGCGGGGACCGGATCGGGCAGGTCGGCTACGAAGCCCTGCCGCCCCTCGCGCGCGACGTCCACGACCGGCTCGCACCGCTGGGGCTGAAACTCGAAGCGCGAGGCGTGAAGCGGGCGCTGCTGGACATCGCCGGCCGCCCCGAGCTGGAGCGCTGCTCCGACGTGCTCTGGATGCTGCGGTACCTGATGCCGCACGGCGCCGCCCGTCCGATCATGGGCGAGCGGACCCTCGGGGAGCGTCCGATCCAGGAGTCCTGGGACCTCGCCCTCGGCACCCACCAGCGCGCCCTCATCGAGCTCGGCTACGAGGGCGTCAGCATCGAACAGGTCCTGGAGCAGCGGCTGCGCCGCGCGGCCTACGGACCGCAGGCCACCGCCGCGACCGTCCTCCAGGCCGTCGAGGACGCCACACTCCATCTGCGCAGCCGTCGCCTCGCCGACGAGCTGGGCACGCGCGCCCTGGAGGTGCTGGCGGCCGAGCGGAGCGTCGACGGGGCGCCGGAGGTGCTTCGCCGCGTACGCCGGCTCCTCGCGTACTACCGGACGAGCGAGCCGGTGCTGCCCGGGTGGATCGAATCGTTCGTGAAGACGGGGTACGCGCACTACTGCACGCTGCTGCCGACCGCGTTCGCGGACGAGGACGCGGGAGTCCGGCAGGTGGCGGCGATGCTGGGCTTCCTGTTCAGCATGGAGTCCCTGGCGCTGTCGCTCGGCTGCGACCGTACCCAGCTCGAGCTCGCGGTCGCGCAGTCGCACCCGGAGGACCCGGCGAAGACCGCGCTGCTGTGGGCCGCGCAGACCCAGCTCGGGACCATGACGCGGAGCGAGCTCAGGGAGCGGTGCGACGACCTGCTCGACAACCCCCTCGCCCTGCCGACGTACCCGCGCTACCTCAGCGGTCTCCTGCATGCCCTGGAGCCGGCGCCCGGTCTCACCGACTTCGTCGTGGAGGCGGTGTCGAACGCCTTCGGGCGGCTGCCCGACCCGGTGCTCCTGCCCTGGCTGCCGACCCTGATCACCACCCTGCGCTCCAGCGGAGCCGAACTGGCCCCGCTCCTCATCCGCGAGGCCGGACGGATCTTCCCCTCGCGCCTCGGCGAGCTGGACCGCTGGGTCCCGCCGTGGCGGGAGACGCCGCACCCGATCCGTACCCGTGCGACGTCGGGCCCGGGGGCCGGGAGCCGCGCGATCCTGCTCGACGCCCATCCGGCGTCCTGCGACGCGGTCGCCGCACTGCTCGGCTGCGAGGGCTCCTGGGAGCCTGCCACGACGGCGCCGTCCGGTGTGGCACTGGTGGGTCGGCACCCCGCCACGGCGGAGGCGGTGGGGGTGCTGTTGGCCCGGATCTGAGGCCCGTCGTCCGTCGCGGAGCGCGCAGGAGCCGCTGCTTGCCGGTGCACCCGGCGGGGGGCTCCTGCGCGGGCACACCCGCATGATCGGCCGCCCCGCGACTCGCCGGGCCACACGGCGGCCGCGGCGACGAGGCCGTTCGTCGTCTCCCGTGCCTGTGAAGGCCACCCGTATGGGCCGACGGGCAGTCCGTGCCGGCGGAGGGCCGCCCATACGGGCCGGCGGACGTTCACCGACGCTCGGTTCAGGTGATCGAGGGCACCCGCTCGGACGGTGGTGGCGGACCGGGAGGCGTGCCGTCCCCGAACGGCCGCCCGCCGAGCGCCTCCCTGCCGTGCGCGGTGAGCCAGCCGCTCGTGTCCGGGCCCCGGGGGACGATCCCGGTCGGATTGATGGTGCGGTGCACCCCGTAGTAATGCTCCTTGGTCTGCTCGAAGTCGATCGTGTCGCCGAATCCGGGCGTCTGGTACAGGTCGCGCGCGTAGGCCCACAGCGCCGGCAGCTCGGTCAGCTTCTGCCGGTTGCATTTGAAGTGGCCGTGGTAGACGGCGTCGAACCGGACCAGGGTGGGAAAGAGTCGGACGTCGGCCTCGGTGAGGGTGTCGCCCACCAGGTAGCGCCGGCTCTCCAGGCGCCGCTCCAGCCAGTCCATGCGCTCCCACAGCCGCCGGTAAGCCGTGTCGTACGCCTCCTGCGAGCCGGCGAAGCCACATTTGTAGACACCGTCGTTCACGTCCTGGAAGACCTTGTCCGCCACGTCGTCGATCTCGTCGCGCCACTTCTCCGGGTAGAGGTCCGGCGCGCCGTCCCGCTGGTGGGCCGCCCACTCCTGCCCCAGGTCGAGTGTCATCTGGACGAAGTCGTTGGTCACCACCTGCCCCGTCGAGACCTCGACGATCGCGGGCACCGTGATGCCTCGCGGATAGTCGGGCCGGCGGGCGAAGAACGCCTCCTGCAGCCGTTCGATCCCCAGGACCGGGTCCTTGCCGCCCGGGTCCAGATGGAACGACCAGCTCCGCTCGTCGTGCAGCGGCCCGGCGACACCCAGCGACAGCGCGTCCTCGAGTCCCATGAGACGCCGGACGATGGCCGCCCGATTCGCCCAGGGGCAGGCCCGGGCGATGATCAGGCGGTAGCGCCCGGGCTCCACGGGGTAGCCGTCGCGGCCGTCGGCCGTGATCCGCGTCGTGATGTAGTTCTTGTCCCGCTTGAACTCACCGTCACCAGCCATGTGTCGAGCCTAGCCATGCGCGGCCCTCTCGGTGGCGGTACGGACGACCTCCGCCCCTTTCGGGGACTCTCGGGCGCGGGTCCGGAGCTCCCGAGATCCTGCCCGGCGTCGGGGGCGTCTTCAGAGCGTGGCTCTCCGGGCTCCGCCGGGCGGCTCAGACCTCGGGGAGGGAGGGGTCGGGAGTCCAGGGGGCCGGTGCGGTGATGGCCCAGCGTTCGTGGTCCCGCCAGTCCCCGTCGATGAAGAGGTAGGCGGGAGAATTGCCTTCGTACCGGAAGCCGAGCCGCTGGACGAGGGCCAGGGATCTCTTGTTCCCGGGCTGGATGTTGGCCTCCAGCCGGTGCAGGCGCAGTTCCGTGAAGGCGTACCGCAGCGTGGCGGCGATCCCTTCGGTCATGTATCCGCCGCCGGCGGACGGGGCGAAGGCCGCGTAGCCGAGGGACGCGCCCTGGTAGCGGCCCCGGATGATCGAGTTGATGTTGACCATGCCGGCGGCCACGCCGGTCTCCCGGACACGGATCAGGAACCCGAGGTTCGTTCCGTCGTCGAAGCGACGCATCCATGCCCGGAACGCCTCCGCGGTCGCGGGCAGCTGTGAATAGGGCCGGTGCAGCTCTGAGCTGGCCTGCACGAGCGCGCAGAACTCGTCCTGATCGGAAAGGGTGAGCGGGTCCAGTGCGACCCGTGACGGCATCATGATCATGGGCCCACGTTAGGTCCCGCGCGGGCCGCGGTCATCAGGCTTCGGCGCATTCGGCGCGATCGGCGCCCGCCGTCGAGCACCCCGATCACGGCCGGTGAGAGGTGACACGCGAGAATCCGCGCATGACGACTGACGCCTCGGGCGCCGACAGGGTGGAAGCGGTACGGCGGGTACCGCTCGATTCCGACCGAGTGGGTACGGAGTTGATCATGGCGGCCGACGCCGAGCCACGCCGGGAACCCGTGACCGCGATCCAGGGATACGACGGCAGCCCTCTGGTGGCCGGCGAACCATGGGTGGCCCGGCCGGGCTTCTGGTCCAACCACCTGCTGGTGATGTGCGGTGACGGGTCATGCACCGAGCAGCCGAGCCCGGAGTGGTTCGGCGATGACGGCGCCGATGCCGATGCCATGTCCGAGGCCCTCTTCGCTCCCGAGCGGTGGCCGGTGTTCCGGGTGCCGGCCGACCATGGTCCCGGGGCCGTGGTGATCTACCGCAACCTGGACGGCGCGTACGGCACCGACTACCTCCTCACCCGTCCCGACGGCAGCGGCGTCCGCCGGATCGCCAGTTGGGAGCAGGACTTCTCGGGGACGGGACTGTCCTGGCACGAACTGGTCCACCTCGCCGACAACCCGTCCGCCGCGGACGTGGGCGTCCGGGACACGGCCGCCCGTCTCCTCCTGCTCCTTCCCCTCCTCGCCGACCCCGGCCTGCCGGACGCGGCGACGGAGACGCTCACCGCCGCCCTGACCGCGGTCGGCTCACCGGGGGATACGGCCGCCACGGCCGCGGAGCACCTGCTCGCCCATCTGGAGCGACGGTCCCGGCACGACCCCACGTGGGAGTCTCCCCTGAGCGGCGCCCAGAAGGCCGCGCCGCCCTCGCCGGACGCCTACCGGCTGCCGCTCGACGTCGGCGTGTGCTCCGCCTGCCGGCCGCACGAGCGGACGGAGGGAGCCGGTCGGGCGGAGGGAGCCGGTCGGGAGTGATTCCCGGGGCGTCGGTTCTGATCGGGGTGGTCAGGCGGGTGCGCCCGTGGGCGGCAGTTGGGTGGTGCAGTACCGGCACCTGGTCGCCGCCTCGGGGATGTCCTCGGACAGGCACGCGGGGCAGGTCTTGACCGGCCCCGGCTCACCGAAGACGGTGACACCGCGGCGAGCCTGATAGTGCTTGTAGGGGACGACGATCAGGAAGTACACGACCGCCACGAAGATGAGGAAGTAGATGAGGGCCGAGATGAACTGCCCGATGTCGAGGTACGTCGCGGAGTTCCCCTCGTCCCCCAGCTGCCAGCCCAGCCCGTCCGAGCTGCCGCCCTGGAATCGCGCGACGATCGGGTTGATGACGTAGTCGGTGAACGCCTTGATCAGAGTGGAGAAGGCCAGCGCGATGACCAGACCGACGGCGATCACGATGACATCGCCGCGCATGAGGAAGTTCTTGAAGCCCTTGAGCACGTTTCTTCTCTCTTTCCGGAGACAGGAGTGCTCAGCACGCTAAGTCCCGCTCGGCTCCGGAGCGGTGCGCCACAGCGGGAAGCACCCGGACGGCGGCTACCGGCGCGCTCGCCGCGCCTCGCGGCCGCCCTGACCCCGAGTGCCCCGGGCCGGCGGGCCCGGGGCGACACGACGGAGCGGTGGGCTCGGCGATCAGGTCGAAGGGACCCGATCGCTAAGCCCACCGCTCCGTCCAGGCCCTCGAACGCGACATCCGGCCGAGGCGTTCGCGGGCTCGGCTACTTCTTGAGCTCGTCGAGGCAGAGCACGAACTGCTTGCCCGAGCTGCGTCGACCACCGCGGGTCTGCTCGTGGTAGCCGAGGTCCGACTTGCCCTCGCACTGGGTGGTGTCCAGCGTGTCGGGGATCACCTCGACCACCTTGTACGTGGCCTCGGTGGCGCCGCACTCGACGACCTCCAGGTCCGGAGAGACCGTGGACCCGGCGTTCTTGAGGCAGTCTCCGGCCTCCGCGTGGTCGGCGTCGTCCTGGCTAGCGAAGTAGGCCACCACGCACACGATGAGGACGATCACCACACCGATGCCCTTGAGGATCTTCATGATGCCGATCCCCCCGCTCCGGGACGGCGGCGGCGCCGACCACTGCGGCTGCTGAGGCGGCGGTGGCTGCATCGGCATCTGCTGCTGGGGCGGGTAGGGCTGTTGAGGCGCGTACTGCTGCTGTGGGTACGGCTGTTGCGGGTACGGCTGCTGCTGGTAGCCGTACCCCGGCTGGGGCGGGTGTCCCTGCGGTGGCTGCTGTGCGTACGGAGCAGGCTGGCCGTACGGGCCAGGGCCCTGCTGCGGCGGAAAGGTCATGTGGGAAACCCCGTGAGTACGTGTGAGGCGAGCGCGCCTTTTGACGCGGACACGCTATAGCAAACGATCACTGCCGCCTAAACGCGGACGGCCCGAACGCGGCGGGTCCGTACGACGTGCACCATGGGGGCGCCCACCAGGACGCCCCCGTGGGGCGCGACCGTGCGCTGCGGACGGTCGACCCCGAGGTCGGTTCGCTGACCATCACGGCGCGTTCGAGGAGGAGTTCGAGGGCGGCGTCGCGCAACCGATCGCCCGGCGCGCGGAGCCGCACCGATGCCGTCGCTTCCGTGGCGTCGGCGAGGCCGCGGTCCGGGAGACGGGCATTGTTCGACACATCTCGATCGTTCTAGAGTTCCGGATCATTCGCTACGGGCAGATAGGGGAGTTCGGGCATGACCGAGGTCGTACTGTTCCATCACTCGCAGGGGTTGACTCCCGGAGTCGTCGCGTTCGCCGACGAACTCCGCGCGGCCGGCCACACCGTCCACACGCCCGATCTCTTCGAGGGGCACACCTTCGACTCGCTCGAGGACGGCATGGACTACGTCGGGCGCACCGGTTTCGGCGAGATCATCGAGCGCGGCGTCCGCGCGGCCGAGCCCCTGCCTCGGGAAGCCGTGTACGCGGGCTTCTCGCTCGGTGTGCTGCCGGCCCAGAAGCTGGCCCAGACACGGGCGGGCGCCTTGGGGGCGCTGCTGTTCCACGCCTGCATCCCCGTGTCAGAGTTCGGTGCGGCATGGCCCGACGGTGTGCCGGTACAGATCCACGCAAAGGAGTCGGATCCGTTCTTCACCGAGGACATCGACGCCGCCCGCGCACTCGTCGCCGCGTGCCCCGACGCGGAGATGTTCCTGTATCCCGGAGACCAGCACCTGTTCGCGGACGGTTCGCTGCCGTCCCACGACCCGGACGCCGCCAAGCTCCTGACCCAACGAGCGATCGACTTCCTCGGCTCCCGGTAGGGCGATGTCGGTCGCCTCGCGGGTGGAGCACGGAGAAGAAAATCGGTGGGGTGGCGCCGGGGAAGCCGACACCATCATGGGATGGGCGCATGGGACGCAGTGGCAAGCAGGGTTGCCGGCGGGGTCACCGTGACGTCCCGGCCCAGCGGCTCCTCCATGGTCCCGCTGATACGCAGCCGGCAGCAGGTGGTCGTCGCCCCGGTCGCCCCCTCGAAGCTGGAGGTCGAGACATCGTCCTCGCCCACGTCTCGGGGACGGTATACCTGCAATGGTGTCGTCCGTCGACCTCGCCAGGAAGCGGGCCAGAGCAGCAACAACCGCGGACACGTCAACGGCTGGACCAGCCACGATCGTGTCTTTGGCTTGTGCGTGGCGGTCGACGGCGTCCCCCGGTCGGGAATCGCGGGCAAGACTCCCGCTGCCTCGCGGCGAGCCGACCCCGTCGTCGAAGGCTGGGGTGTCATCGATGACGACGGCGTCGAGCATTCGGCAGGACTCCTCGGCGTCATGCCGGTGTGCGCGTTCGAAGGTGCCGTTGAGGTACGGTGATGCGGATTTGATGTAGGTGTGGGCGATGCCTTCGGCGAGGACGAGGTCTCCGCTGGGGTGGCAGGCCACAGTCGGCCGCGGCCTGACCCGCCCACCGGGCGATGTCGCAGCACTAATCGTCGAAATCGAAGCCCGAAGTCCCCGCACGGGCAATGATGTCGCGGACTTCCTCAGGGTTCGAGATGACGGATTCGACGGCCGTCTTGAGCCGCGTGAGGTCGCTCAAAACGCCGACCGCGCAGAACATGCCAGCCTCACTGTCGAAATCGAGGCGCTCGGCAAGGTCCGGCCAAGCAAATCGCACGAGACCTTCCCAGAAGTACCCGTTCGGCTCGTGCCCAGTGGCGGCTATCGCGGCATCGGCAGCCAGTCCACCGGCATCGAACGTCAACGAGTACTCGCCATCGAAGTCATGCAGGTGGAGGGTCACGACGCGATCCTCTCACGCCCAGCTCACGCACCGTTCGTCCATCCCCTCACCGCTCCCGAACCCGGTGAACCATTCCGGCCGCAGCACTAGGAGGCGTCCGGCCACTCGACAAGGTGCTGTGTTCGCCACGTACGTCTCCTGCGGGCTCTGCACGGGCCACTGGTCGCAGGCACAGCGCGGCGGCCCATCCTTGTACGCGGATGAGTCGAGCGACTCGAGAAGGCACAGGAACGCCCAGGTCGAGCCGGGCCGCCTGCAGACTGTGCGCCACCTGAGGGGATGCGTCGTGCCGGAAGGACTGCCCGTCGGCCGCATACTTCAGAGACCAGCGGTTCGCCGAGAACGGTCAAACCCTCAGGGAAACCAGAAGGGAGCCGGGCATAACTGCGACAAGCTCATTGACACGTTCCCCGATGCCTGTAAAAAAACAAAGGAGCCGCAGTGGACAGCGAGTTCTTCCACCACGCGATATTGGAGTGTGGCCTGCGGTTCCTCGGGCTCAAACGCTCGACCGGATTCCACCCTACCTCGCAGGAATGGTGACGTCATGCCATCCCGACGAGGGCCGGCGGGACCACACCGTCGGCCTGGACGATCCAGGTCGAGTGGCAAAGGCGAACATCACCTGGCATCAGTTGGCTACGGAATACGAGCTGTTCTCGGAGAAACGAAGGTTCCAGGAGAGTCAGGGATTCCGCGTCCACGACAACCAACGAGCGAGTGGTGCAACCCTCCCCGGGCGGCCGGTGAAGGCCGACCTGGGCAGCCCATGCCGCGGCCTGCACCGGCAACACGAACACAAGGCCGAGCACTTCCTCACCTTTGCGGGTAGTTCCGCAGCCGTCATCTGCCACCGCCGACTCGTCCGTGCAGACACGCAGGACCGGTCAGCGTGAAGCTGCTCCAACTCTGCAAGCCCAGACCCGAATGGGCACTGTCGCTGGCTCGGCCGCAGTCTGCTCCGAGTGGCTCTGCACGTCTTCCAGGACCGGCCAGCCTATGGCGCCCGGAGCGCTGCAGGTCAGGAACCCTTCGATGACTGGCCCGAGGCCGTCGCAGAGCTCGTAGGCGCCGCCGAACGACAATGCCTCCACAGGCACCGATCCCGTGGAGCACCGGAGCTGACCGGCCTGCTCGTCATGCCACACGTAGAACGTCGCCACCCCATGAAAGCCCAGTTCACGGATACGGACCTGGATGGCTGAGGCAGTCCGCTCGAAGGCAGCCACCACCGCGGTGACGGACAACGACTTCCTGTCCTCGTCCTCCGCGCTCAGCCACCAAGTGTTGGTCTCCCACTCCGCCCGACGGTCAGTCGGCTCCAGCACCAGCGGCTCGTCTGCCACCTCAGCAATCCACGTCAACAGCACCACAGCAGTATCCGGCATGGCCCCTAGCGCGGAAACGCCGCAAGAAGCGATGTCTTAGTCACTCAGCTCGCAACTCGGGCCCGGATGTCCAAACGGCTGGCAAAGACAGACGATCGAACGCACCATGGCCAGGCTCGCGCTGGCGCCGACTCAGCCGCCGCTACGAACGCAAGGCCGACCCAGCCCTCATGCGGGGGAGCCCGAGAACGGCTGCCCGGCACTCGCGCGGAACACTTGGCGGGCTCAGGAGCCGGGGCGGGGCTTCGGCGGGGTGACGATCTCACTGGCAGGCGGCGGGGTCACCACGACTGGCTTCTCGTATTCGCCCATCGTGAGCTTGCCCGAGGTGGCTCCGCCGACTGATTCCCACGTGAGCACATACGGCTTGCCTTCCTTGGCCACGTTGAGGATGGACGTTCCCCCCTTGCCCCGCTCTGTCAGCACGGCAGCCGGTTTGCCGTCCACGCTGCTGTCGGCGACCCTGACGGGGTTGCCGGTGCCACCGTCCAGGAGCGGCTTCATCAGCTTGTCGAGGTTGCACAGACCGCCGCCGAGGGTTCGCGCCATGGCCCGGTCGGCCTTCACCCAATGACCCCCGAGCCTTTCCGCGACGGTGTCCCGCTGCACGGGACTGAACTCTTTCGACCTGCTGGCCAGCGCTGCCCGCCAGAACGCCTCCTCGGCCTGGATGTAGACGGCGGTCTCACTGGTCTTGCGCACTTGCAGGATGCCGGTTCCGTCATTGAACGAGCCCTTGCAGGTCCCGGCCCTGGTCACCGCCAGATCGAACTCGATGCTCTTGGCGTTGGTGGTGAACGTGCCCGCGATCCGGAGCGACGCGGCACCGCTGGTGGCGTCGCGAGCCTTTCGGTCGATCTGCTGTGCGGTCAGGCCGGCGAAGGCGTCCGCGGGGAACGCGCTCGCACTGCTCCCCGGCTCGCCGACTGCACCTTCGCTCTTGACGCAGCCGGTAACGCCCGAGACAACAACAGCGGCGCACATCAGCGACGCGATCCGAACCCTCCGGACAGAGGTCATACGGTTCCCACTCTCACGATCACGACCTGGCGTAGCCACGACCACCGGGAGAGCAGGGAAGTTGCATCGGCCCACGTGTGACCCCCAGCACACCCAGCCGACAGCCCGGCCCTGTGCGGCGGCCGGGATACCGGCAACATGTTCCTGTGGCGCCCCAAGACCGGACCTCGCTGTCATGCTCGCCAGGGCAAGCGCTGACGGCTGACGTAGGCGCACGGGTAACAACTCGGCACACTCGGCCTGGCCATCAATGCCGCCGCGTACTGGACAACACGCTACCTCTCAGCCGCCATAGACCTCCTGCGGCCGGAGCGTGGCGTCCTGGTCCAGGAAGTGGGCCTGGGCTCCCCCGCTGAGGCACACCGTCCTCGACCGCCTGGGCTGCTACAACTTCGCTGCTCTTCGCGCGAGGACCTGTCCGCACTGGGCAGGGAGACACACAAGCGCTGATCAGACGCGGCGGCGTGCCGCACTCCGGCGAAGGGAGAGCGGGAAGGGACGAGTGCGTGCAGCAATACGCCCTGCCGTAGCACTTCTTGACGCTGTGCCGTCCCATGGCCGGAGAGCCGGGCCATCTCAGTTCAGACACCTAGCGCACATAACGTGAATTTTCTGTGTACGTTGAGCGCCGCTCAAGTTCACGCTCTGAGGAGTTCATCATGTCGACGCCGCCTCCCGGCTACGGCTACCCCCAGCAGCCGCCGCCGTACGACCATCACCCGTACGCGCCTCAGCCCGCACCCGTGCGGCGGTGGTGGCAGCACCCGGCGGTCGTCATCGCCGCCTTGGTCGTCTTCCCGCCCGGCGGGATCGCGCTCGTGTGGCTCACCTCATGGAGTCGGGCGAAGAAGATCATCGCCACCGTTCTCGCGAGCCTCTGGTTCATCACGCCGTTCCTCGGCGACCCGCCGAAGGACCAGAAGAACGACGCCAAGCCGAAGGCCGCTGCAACCGTGCCGGCAACGGCAGCGTCCACCCCGTCTGCGAGCCCGTCACCCAGTGGGCCGCCCAGCTATGTGGGCCAGAACCTCAAGAACGCCAAGGCTGCTGCCTACTCCGCCGGCTTCAACTCGGTCTCTCATGACGCCTCGGACAGCGACACTGGACAGTGGGACGATGACAACTGGAAGGTGTGCTTCCAGACCTCGGCGACCAAGAAGGTCGGCTCGATGCCCACGCTCGACTTCGGCGTGGTCCGCAACGAGTGGCCGTGCCCGGTGAAGGACGGCGAGCCGATCCCGTACCCGAAGATGCCGAAGGTCGTCGGCCAGACCTTCGAGAAAGCGTCCATGTCGCTCAAGCCGCTCTCCCTCAAGGCGATCGAGGCGGACAGCGCCTACACCGACGTCACTCTCCCCGCCACCGTCGACGACTGGACCGTCTGCTTCCAGGGGCCGGAAGTCGGCGAGAAGATCGAGTACCCGAAGACCACTACGGCCTACCTCAAAGTGACCGCGCCTGGCACCGCGTGCCCGAAGACGGAGTTCACTGAGCTGCACCCCGACCCGACGCCGCCCAGTACGGACGACTCCAACTCCTCGCCGTCCGGTGGGGGCGACAGCGCCTACTACAAGAACTGCGACGCCGCTAAGGCCGCCAACGCAGCTCCTATCCGCCGCGGCGAACCCGGCTACCGCAAGGCCCTCGACCGGGACGGCGACGGTATCGCCTGCGACAAGTAACGACTCACCTCACGACAGCACCTCAGCCGCCTTCGAGAAGGCTGTCACGGTCGAGGCTCCGTTCGGTCGTTGCTGTCGGAGCCCCGTTCGAACCGCCCTCCGCCCCCTGCTGCGCGCGGGTCGCGGCGGCATTGCCCTCGCGGGCGATGAACAGGCCCTCGGTCTGGGGCGAGCGGGGAGCGTTCTCGTTTATCTCGTGCTCCCTCCTGGCCATCTGACGAGCTGGATGTTGTCCGCGGCCGTCGTCCACTCGATGCCGCGGACACCGGCGCATTCGCTACGAGCGGCGGGGACCGACCTGCATCAAAGCCGGCTGGACCTGGCCTGCGCGATCATCTGCCTGCGACGGCTGGGGAAGCAGTCTGAGCCTCGCAGTAGGGCGCCCGATTCATGGCCTCGGCCTTCCCCGACGATCCGACGTCTCCCCACCCGGAACGTCACCGGCGACCAACGCAGAGGAGGGAGACGACGATGAGCTGATTGAGAAGCTGGCAGTCCGTGCCCACGAACGCGGACGCAGACAGGGCCAGCGTCCCCACGACGGGCTGCGTCATGCGACCGCGTGACTGCAGCGGTGGCTGTGGACCTGGGCCGACGGTGGCAACGTCTGGGACGCAGCACTCATCGACAGCATCCTTGCGTCAACGCTCCCTGAAATTTGGCCCCGTCTGACCCTGGCGTGGTTGTCAGCTAGCGCCCCGCTCGTGGCGGCAGGGCTGTCAGCCGCGGGTGCCAGAATCCTCGGCATGCCACTGTGCGACTATTTCTCGGCCGCTGACGATCAGGCTGCTATCGCTGTCCTCCAGAGTTCGGGAGGGCCGGGTCAGGCAGACCTCGACGTGGTCTCTCTCAAGAACATCGACCCGGTCGTCTCGGTCGTCCGGCTCGAAGCGATCATGACGGGCTGCTGCCATGAGGAGGCAAGAGGTCGTCCGCGGTCCGGGCAATTGTTGTCCGATCCGGAGGAAGGCGGGGCGTTCGTGGTCAGCCTGACGGACAGCTTGACCGCTGCTCTCGCCTCGGCATCGCAGGACGACCTCGTCCGCTTTGCCGATCCGTGGTCGAAGACGGACGAGCTTCGGCAGATCGGTGTCGGCGTCGAGTTCACGACTGGTGTGCTGGAAGCACTGGCCGACCTGGCTCAGCGCGCTCACTCCTCCGGTCAACGGCTGTATTGCTGGTGGGCTCTTTAACTCACCGGCGACCGGTGCCGTTGCCCTTGCCTAGCAGTTCGCGTCGCCGGCGGGGAGAACACCTGCCAGCCACGACGGCTTGCTGTTCCTGAGGATGTCCGCTGTCCGGTGCATGTGGCCGACCTGGCCGCATGCGCCCTTGGAGCTGGCTACAGCCGACCCGACTGGCATCCATCACCTCGCGGGCCACGACACCATCTGCCGACGCCATGAACTCGGCACTCTGGTCGCCTTGCGATGGCCTCGATGGCCACCCGACTGCCTACGGGTCTGCGGGTTCCCTCAACAACTTCGTGGACGAGCCTCTCGTGGGCCGAGCGGCCGTGGCCGCTGATCAGCGACGATTCGGGCGGCAGTGGCCTTGGCACGGCGAGAACCCCGGTCTCGGCCGTCGCTTTGGCCGCACCGTAACGGGGTGACGGGGTAGGAAAGGCTGGACTCGTCATCGTGAACTCCCACACCGGTAGCATCGCCTCGCTCCATCCGTGGATCACGCGGCATCCGTACCGTGCCGCCACCAGCGCGAGCCGCACACAACCCTCCGCCGTCGTCGCCCAATCCTCCAGGCCGATCGATGCGTTCACAACGAGCCGCTGGCACGCCGCGGCCATGGACAGGCTCTGACAGGCCGCGCTGCCACCACCATCCTTTGTGATCACAAAGGGCGGTCATGTAATGACGGGCTGTCAGTGGCGGCCGCTACATTGGTTCGTTGCGCGGGATTCGCGCCGTGACCAGGGGAGGAACGGCTTTGCCGTTAGTCAGGGGATACACCAAGCAGGACGGGACCGTAGTCCGAACGCACTGGAGGGCGCCGGCCGGAACCAGCAAACAGACCGCGTGGGCCGTCGCGATCGTTGCGGCCGTGTTCGTGTTCGGCAACCCGGGCACCTCGACCGGTAGCGGCCCCGGCACCGAGCGGCACCCGGCGCCGCGGCCCTCGGCCGTGCCGAGCCATCCGATCACGTCGCCCGACTCGGCGAAGCAAGCTCCCCGCCCAACACCCACTGTGTCCTATCCGATCAAATGGCCTGGGTGGACAGAATCCGCGCCGCGCCCGGTGCCGACGGTGTCGTACCCGATCAAGTGGGACCGTAGCGGGAGCACCAGGTGAGCCGTCGGCGGCCGCCCGCGCGACGGCGGTCACGGAAGGCAACCGGTGGCGATCAGCTCGCCCTCATCGGCGGCGGCCTGGTACTGCTGTGGGTGGTGCTGACGGGTGTGGTCAGCTTCCTCACCGCCCACCCTTGGATCCCTGTTGTGTTGGTGCTGCTCAGCGGCGGTGCGGTCGCGCTCTGGGTGATCCGACGGCAGCGCGCAGCGCAGTGGGAGCGAGTGCGCGCCCAAGGGCTGCGTTACGCACTCACGCACCTGGACGCCCTGCACCACCGGCAGTTCGAGCACGCGGTGCGGGACCTGATGCGGCGCGACGGATGCAGCGATGCCGTGCAGGTCGGCGGCGCCGGCGACAACGGTGCGGACGTGAAGGCCACCGACCCGTACGGGCGGCGGTGGGTCATCCAGTGCAAGCACCGCAAGGCCGGCCTGGCAGGGGCCGCGGTCGGCACGCCCGACCTGCAGGTCCTCAACGGCACAGGACGCCCCGTTCACAAGGGCGACGTCGTCGTCCTCGTCACCAACGGCAGATTCTCCAAACCCGCCCTCGCCTTCGCCCGCGACCAGCGCCTGCACCTGGTCGACCGCACCGTCCTCGCGCAGTGGGCCGGCGGCTCCCGTCCCCTGTGGGAACTGCTGCGCGCCGTCCCCCCACCGCGAGGACCCAGCACCCTGTCCTGACCCCGAGCAGACCATTTCCGGCCTGCTCTCCGCCAACAGACCGGCGACCTGGCCCCGCACAACAGGCGTGAGCACCGGCCCGGCAGAACCCTCGGGCCTCCCGCCGCATACCGCGCTCGAACTCGTCAGGACGGCCACCCAGCGTCCCGGTGCGGGCGCACTTCGGCGGCGGGAGGCACCCCTTCACGGTGACGAACATTCGCGAACGCTCCACCCACGCGGCGGCGTCCTGCGATCATCAACCCGTCCTGAACGAGCGACACGAGCTAAGCGCGGCACCACGGCGTGGTCTGCGCGGAAGTAGCCAAGGAAGCCGGCAAGCGCGCCTGCGCCCCGACACGCTCCGATACTTCTACCGCTGCCAGGGCTTCATCATCGGCGCCGCCCTCACCGGCTCAGCATCGCGGGAACCGTGGTCTAAGACAAGTGAAGCAAGCGTCGCGCCGGCTCAGCGCCAGCACCCCAACCCACCGAACCGCCGACCCGGCGCCGAGAAACACCCCCAACACTGACAACCGGGTGGGCTTGGTGGTCGGCCTCTGCCAGCCACCTTCTCGTCGGCGGCCCGGCGTCGCCGTCCGCCCTGGCCGCTCCGTCACCGGCGGTGGATCACCACGCTGCCCGACGCCTTGTCGTGCAGGCCACGGCGGTCCTTGCTGAGGTTGATCGAGGAGACGTTGGCGACACACAACACCGGGATGCCCGTCACCACGAGGTTCGTGAAGTGCCGGGTGACGGCCGCGCCGTAGCCGATGCGCTCTCCGGTCTCAAGGTGCACTACTTGGAGGCGCAGGGCCCGCTTGCCGGGAGTCGCGCCCCGGCTCGACACGCTGAACGGGGAGTAGAGCAGCAAAAAGGCCGTGACCCAGAGGGCGGCGGTGGTGCGCCAGATCGCACCGGCTTCACCGTCGGCGACACCGACGGCCGCGAGAAGCCGGTCGAGGCCGACCAGCGGAACAAGAATGACCGCGACAGCGATGACCAGGTCGATGGCAGTTGCGGCGCAGCGCGGCAGGAGACCCGCCGGAGATCCGTGACGGGTGGTCGGAGCCGCTTGGAGTCGACCGAGGTCGCTGCCGGAGGCCATGGAGTTGGACATGTCGATCTCGCGCATCGGCGGAATACTACATTCCGCTGATGTGGAGAGTTCCCCGGCAGGGACCGTCGTAGCCATCGCGGGGTGCGCGATTCGTGGCATTATGATCATTTTTGCGAGTCTGACAGCCCGGCACCAGCGACCCCGGACCGAGCGCGAGCTGTCCGGTGTCACTGGCTTGCTCCGCTGCCCGCAAGCGCGGGGCGGGGGTGGCCGGTCCACCAGGGTGGGTATCCGTGGGCTGTCCGGCCACACGAGAGGCCATGCACGGACAACATGCGCGTCCCACCAACAGCACCGACGCCGCACATGCTCGCCCCCGGCGACGGACACGGCACCCACCAGGCGATCCGGCCGCACCCGTCACTCGCTAATGCCGGGGCCCGAACGAAGAGCCGACCTCGACGCCGGGAGGCTCGCCGGCGATCTTGGGGCGGCCTCTGGCCGCTCTGGAACAGCGCGAGAGCGCAGGTGCGGGGGTTCCGCGTTCCAGCCTCCTCGAAGTTCGGGCCGGAGGAGCGTTCGTGCGGTCTCTAGAAGGGTTCGGCGGCCCCCAGGAGGTCGTGTGGCAGGTAGGGGGAGTCCACGCGAATGGTCCAGCCGCGGCGGCGGGCGTGGCAGGCCAGCGCGAGGACGTCAAGGTTGATGGAGGTTTCGGGATAGTCGGCGCGGTCGGCGACTTCGTAATAGGCGCGGTGGGCTTCGAGGGCGTCGGCCAGGGCCAGGTTGAAGCTCTCCTCGTCACCGTCCACGAGCTGCGACAGCAACACGGCCGGCGGCATCGCGAAGCCCCAGTCCTTGGCCCTCTCGGCCTCCTGCAGCGCTCGCTTCGCGGCCGCTTCGGGCTCGGTGCCCCTCAGATAGGCGTGGAGGGCTTCGCGGTACGCAGTGAACGCGGAGCCGTCCGGGCGCGCGAAGGTGGGGCCGGTGAGGACCAGCGGGGCGAGGTCCTCGCGCACGCCGGTGATGAGGGCGAAGGCAACGGCCGTCTGCCAGTACCCGGGACCGGCTTCCGCGCCCCGCTTGGCCGGGTAGCGCAGGGTGCGCCCGCCGATGGACACCTCGACCTCGGTGTCCGGCTCCGCCAGCGCGATGCGGAACAGAGCCGCCCCCATCTGAGAGGCCAGCCGAAGAAGGGCGACCTGGGACTCCGTGACGTCGCCGGGGGTCCCCGCCCTCCACTGGAACAGGCGCTCCTGATCGCTCAGGACGCTGCTCAGACGCGAGACCGCGAGGGGCTTGCCGTCGGCGGGGGTGAAGGCCTCCTGGAGGTGTTCCTCGTACATGGCCTCGATCCGCGCGATGCCCTCGCGCTCGCAGGCGGGCCGTTCCACCACGAGCGGTCCCGCGGCGAGGGCGGCGACGGCGTCCGGCCGTCTGTTCCGGCCAAGCCCCGCGACCCGCGGGCCCCTGGTCTCGAAACCGGTGACCAGGGCGTGCGGGAGGTAGTCCGTGTGAACCGCCGGAGCCCAGCCGAGCGTCCGGTAGGCGATCGCGGCCAGCGCGAGGGGCACGAGCGGGAGCAGGCTGCTCGGTGAGTCCGCCGGACCGTGCAGGGAGCTGTGGCTGACCAGGAGCTCGGCCAGGGCGGCGTCGAAGCCCTGCCGGTCCTCGGCGGCCAGCGCTCGCAGCGTCCGCAGAGCGAGGCCGTTCGGCCCGTCCAGGAGGAGTTCGCCCGTCTCCGCCGCACGGGTACGGATCCGGTCCACAGCAGCGTCGACGGCGGCCAGCTTGGCCTGCGCGCTCGGCGGGTACTTTCCGTCGCCGGCGTCGTCCAGGACCACGGCCGTCAACCCCGTGGCGAGCTCACCGAGGAGCGTTCCCGTCTCCTGATCGGCGAACTTCCGCCGGGCGAAGGTGAATTCCTCACCGTGCCACGTGGCCTTGTCCCTGAGAACCGACAGGCACAACGCGTCGATCCACTCCCCCGGTGTGACCTTCTCCTCGGGGGCGTCGTCACCCGGGTCGTAGCTCATACCGAAGTTCACGTACTCCAGGAAGACGTTGAAGCTGCAGTGCGGGTGGTACGCCGCGTACGCGACGGCGCCGACCGCGGCCTCCGAGGCATCCTTGAGAGCGGCTCTGGCCTCCGCGGTGTCGAGATCGGGCGTCTCGACGGAGAGGGCGCCCAGGTAGTCGAGGAAGGCGTCGGCGATCAACTGCCATTCGTAGGTCGCGATGCGGCCGGCCCTCGACATGGAGTGGACCTGACGCCCGATCCGGTTCGTGAAGTCCTCGCGCGCTGCCGACACAGCAGCCCCGCCCACCTGGTGACGCTCTATTCGCACGGCCCTGCTCCCTGATCGATTTCCGTCACAGCCTAGATGCGGGATCTGACAGGCCGGTGAAGGCTCGGCCCCGGCGGGTGCAGGTGCATGAACCGCGGGCCACGGCGGCCGTCGACCGCCGCAGGACTCCGTGGTGCGGTGTCGGCACGACGGCACGTGACCCACGTCACGTCGGGCGCGGACAGGATTCTGTTATCCGGTGCCCATGCCGACGTCTCCCAGGTGTCGGCATCGTCAACAGGCAGGACAGGCAGCGTGAATCAGGGCATAAGCAGGGAGCAGGCCCAGGGTCGGGAGCTGGTCAGGGCGGCGATGAACGGCGACCCGTGGGCACGGGACCCGATGATCGCCACCCACGTGCCCCTGGTCTACAACGTCGTGGGCCGTGCGCTGAACGGACAGCAGGGCGTCGACGGCCTCGTGCGGGAGACGATGGTGCGGGCCCTGGACGGACTGGGCGGCCTGCGGGACCCGGACGAGTTCCGGCCGTGGCTGGTGGCCATCGCCGTGGACGGTGTCCGTACGCGGTCCCGGCTCCTCGGCGACGCCGATGGTCTCCCCCTGCCGGGGCCTGATTTCGCGGACCTGACCGTCGGGCTCCTGAACCTGCCGGGGCAGGAGCGCGAGGCCGCCGAGGCGGCGCGCTGGATCGAGCCCGATGACGGCGTTCTCCTGGCGTTGTGGTGGCTGGAGTGCGTGGGCGAGTTGAGCCGGTACGAGGTCGCGGCGGCCCTGCAGTGGCCCGTCGAGCACACGGCGGCGGGCGTGGAGAGTCTGCGGGCGCGGCACGACGCGGCCAGGGTCGTCGTCGGTGCGGTGTCGGCGAACCCGCTCTGTCCGGCCCTCGGTTACGAGGCGGGGACCTGGGACGGCCGCCCCTGCGCCGCGTGGCGGGAGCATCTCGCCCGGCACGCCGGCGGCTGCGCCCAGTGCTCCGCCCGTTGGCGAGGTCTGGTGCCGTTGGAAGCGCTGCTGGCCGGGCTGCCTCTGGTGCCTCCGCCGACGCCGCTGGTCGCCGGGGTCCGCGAGTCCGCCGCATGGGCGCTCGCGGCGACCGCGGCCACCCCGCAGGCGGCGACCGGGACACCGGATGCGTACGAGGTGCCGGAGCCGCACGGCGAACCGTGGCAGTACGCCGATCAGGACCACGGCACCGACCGGGACGGTCACATCGCCTCGGTCGACCTGACGCGCCCGCCGGGCATGTCGGAGGAGGTGCCCTCGGTGCTCGGCTCCCCCGGTACGGCCGCCCCGGCGGGTGTGCCCGGTGCGCGCGGAGCACGGAATGTTCGCCGTCGTCGCCGTCAGGAGCGGGAGCGTAACCGGCGCAGGGTCGTCGTCACCGCGGGCATGGCGGTCGTGGCGCTCACCGGCGGGTCCTTCTACCTGAGTGGCGGCCGCGGCGGAGGCGACGACGGCCTCGAAGTGAACCGCGCGGCGGCGCCGGCCCCGGACCTTCCGTCCGCGCAGGAGGCCGCCGGCCTCACCTCGACCCCCTTGACGGTGTCGCCCTCCGCTTCCGCCTCTGCCTCGGCATCGCCCAGCGCTAAAGCCACGACCACGCCGCCGACCCGTACGGCGTCGCCCGGTGCGGCGAAGACGACCGCGCCCCGTACCTCGGCGCCCAAGCCCAAGCGTACGAACGGCGACACCGGTTCCGGCAGCGGTTCGGGTTCGGGTGCGGGCAGGCAGGGCGACTCCGGCTCGGGCTCGGCCGTCGACCAGGTCGTCAGCCTGGTCAACGCGGAGCGCGCCAAGGCCGGGTGCGGCCCGCTCACGGCGAACTCGACCCTGAACAGGGCGGCCCAGGGCCACTCCGACGACATGGCCGCGCGCGACTACTTCGACCACACCAACCCTGACGGCGACGGACCTGGCGAGCGGGTCACCGCGGCCGGGTACCCCTGGTCGACGTACGGCGAGAACATCGCCATGGGCCAGCGCACCCCGGAGGCGGTGATGGAGGCATGGATGAACAGCCCGGGCCACCGCGCGAACATCCTCAACTGCGACTTCAAGGAGATCGGGATCGGCATCCACAACGAGGGCGGCCCCTACTGGACGCAGGTGTTCGGCGCCCGACGAGGGTGACATCGTCCCCGGGACGGCCGCCGGGCGCCACGGGCGTGCGATCCGCCACCGTGGACCCGGCGGCCCCGGTCTCACCGGCAGACGTACAGGGATCGATCCGCCACCGCCGTGTTCGCCGACGCAGGCATTCCCTGCGGCTCCGAGGCCGTGGCAGCCGACGACGACCTGACGAAGACCGTGCGAGGTCGTCGGCGCGGCGCCGGACGTCACCACCGCACGCACCGGTCTCCGTGGCGGGGGCGCCGGGCCAGGGCTGTGCGAGCTGCCGCGGCACCCCGCCGCACCCCCCTGTCGGACGCGTCGTCTCCTCATCACCGTGGAGGGGGTGATCACGCCTTCTTTCCGCCACCCGAGTGGCTCAGCAGGACTTAGAGTGTGCGCGTGACCGAGCAGAATCCCGAACTTGTCGCCGGCCGTTATCAGCTGGTGGAACGCATCGGCCAGGGCGGTATGGGCCGGGTCTGGCGCGGCCTTGACCAGCAGTTGTTCGGACGCGAGGTCGCCGTCAAGGAAATCGTGTTCCCGCCGGGCCTGGAGGACGACGACCGCGCCGCGCTGCTGCGGCGGTTCGCGGGCGAGGCCCGCGCAGCGGTCACTCTCAGCCACCCCGGGGTCATCACGGTCCACGACGTGGTGGAGCACAACGGGGCCCCCGTCATCATCATGGAGTTGATCCGCGGCCGGTCCCTGGCGGCTGCCATCCGCGAAGGCGGGCGACTCCCCGTGCGTCGGGTGGCCGAGATCGGCGCCGCCGTGCTCGACGCGCTGGCCGAGGCGCACGGGGCGGGGATCGTCCACCGCGACATCAAGCCGGACAACGTGCTGCTGACCAAGGACCGTGTCGTCCTCACCGACTTCGGCATCGCGCACCTCGCGGACGCCACGACCAGGCTGAGCCACAGCGGGATCGTCATCGGCACGCCGCAGTACATGCCGCCGGAGCAGCTGGAAGGCAAGCGCCCCACCCCGGCCAACGACCTGTGGGCGCTGGGTGCCACCCTCTACCACGCCGTCGAGGGGCACCCGCCGTTCGACGTGGTCGGGCTCCACGCCCTTGCCGTGGCCGTCTTCACCAGCCCGCACCGACCACCGGTCCATGCCGGTCCGCTGGTCCCCGTGCTGGACGCGCTCCTGACGAAGGACCCGGCGCAGCGCGTGGGTGCTGCGGAAGCGGCTGAGATGCTCGCGTCCGTGCTGCGGGCCTCGCCGCGCCGGGCCGACGAGCCTGCCGGGCCGGGCGCGCCGTCCGACCGCGACGCCGAACCCGACCCCCGGTCGCCTTCCGCGCCCACGCCCGACCCCGAGTCGGCACCCGCGCCCGCGCCTGACCCGCGGTCGGCCCCCGCGCCCACGCCCGACCCCCGGTCGGCCCCCGCGCCGGTGCCGGACGTGGCGGCGGAACAGGCCCCCGCCCCGCCGATGCCGCGGCAGGCACCCACTCCCCCGACCCCCACCGTCCCGGACCCGGGGTCGTCCGCGGCCGGTACACCGGACGGCCCTGTGCATGACCGGCCGGCTGCCACACCCGTACCCTCACGTCCTGGCGAGGACCCTGTCACGCTCGATGCGACGGTCGATTCGCGGCGTGGTGAGGGGACGGCCGCCCGGGGGCGTGGTCTCACCCGGCGCTCCGCGATCCTGGGCACGGCGTTGGCCGTGCTGACCGCGGGGTCCGTCCTGACCTGGACCCTGAACCGCGACGACGAAGCAGGCCGTAGCGGGGCGGCCGGCGGCCCGGGGAGCTCCGCTGTCACGGTGGTCATCGGGGTGGACGCGCCACTGAGCGGTGGACTGTCCTCGATGGGCGCCGGTATGAAGAACTCCGCCGACCTGGCTGCCAGGACCGCCAACGAGTCCCGGCACGTCCCCGGCGTGACGTTCGAGATCAAGGCCCTGGACGACGGCGCCGACCCGGTCAAGGGCGCGCCCAACGCGGCCGAGTTCGTGTCCGACGAGAAGGTGCTGGGGGTCGTCGGCCCTCTCAACTCGGGTGTCGCCCGAACCTTGGTGCCGCCGCTCGCGGAGGCGGGCATGGTCAACGTGTCCCCGGGCAACACCGATCCCACCCTGACCCTGGGCACCGATTGGGCGGACGGTCCCAGGTCCCGCCCTCACTCCACCTACTTCCGCACGGTCGCCACGGACGTCGATCAGGGGCCCTTCGCCGCCAGGTACCTGCACGCGGCGAAGAAGACCAAGCTCTACGTGATCGACGACGCGAGCGCCCACGGCACCGCTCTCACCACCGGTCTCACGGCCGAGTTCACCCGGCTCGGCGGGAGCGTCGTCGGCACCGAGCAGGTCGATCCCGATGAGCGTGCCTTCGACGGCCTTGCGGTGAGAGTGCGGTCCTCGGGCGCCGACGCCGTCTACTTCGGTGGCTACTACGACACCGCGGCGCCGCTCTCCCAGCAGCTCAAGCAGGCGGGGGTGAACGTCCCCATGATGGGCGGCGACGGCATCTTCGACCAGGGGTACCTCACGGCGAACCCCGAGGCAGAGGGCGACCTCGCCACCAACATCGGGGTGCCCGCCGAGGAATCGGAGGCGGGGCAGGACTTCCTCTCCCGCTACCAGAAGGCGAACTACTCGGAGCCGGCCGGCTGGTACGGCCCCTATGCCTACGACGCGACCTGGACCCTCATCGAGGCGGTGAAGGCGGTCGTGACCGCCAACGGGGGCACCCTCCCCGACGACGCCCGCGCGAAGCTGCCGGGGGCCGTCGCGGGATCGGCCTTCGAAGGGGTCACCGGCCCCGTCGCCTTCAACGCGTACGGCGACACGGTCCACCCCCGGCTGACGGTGTTCACGGTGAACGCGGGCGGCTGGAGGACGGTGACGGGCAACCGGGCCACCCCCTGACCCGCGCGGGGCATGTGGTTCTGCCGACCGGCGCGACGCGCGGGCGGCTGTGACATCGAGCTGCCGGGAGCCCGCCCTTCGGCGCTCACTGCCCGGTGCGGGCCGCCTTCCTGGCCCAGAGGATGAGGGGCACCTGGAGGGGGAGGCGCGCGTAGGCGAGGGTCTTGGCCGCGGTGGGGCGGTTGCGCCAGTCGTACGCCATCTTCACGTTGGCCGGGAAGACGGCTACGAAGAAGAGCGCCGTCGCCCGGGCGGTGGCCTGGCGCGTCGTCGGATGCGCGAGCCCCGCGGCGAGTGCCAGTTCGGCGGCGCCGCTCGCCTGCGTCCAGGCCCGGGGGCTGCCGGGCAGCGCCTTCGGCACGACGGCGTCGAACCGGCGGGGTGCGACGAAATGCGCGGTGCCCGCGGCGGCCAGCAGGCCGGCGAGCAGGAGAGCGGGACGGGCGGACCGAGGCATCTGGGCTCCTCCTGGTGGGGACGGGTTACCGGGGAGTAAGTATGCGCGGGGCCGGGCCGTATGGCCAACGGCCGGTTCTGACGGCCGGCGGACCGGACGGCATGCCCCTGTGTCATGGATCCCACTCGACTGGTCTGACCACTAGACCATCAGTCCTCTGTGCTCGTAGAGTCTCCGCATGCCTCTGCAACCGGTCAACCGACGCTCGGTTCCTGACGAAGTGTTCGACCAGCTCTTCGGGGAACTCGTGAGTGGCAGCCTCGCCCCCGGCGAGAGCCTCCCCAGCGAGCGACGCCTCGCGGAAGTCCTCGGCGTCTCACGTCCCGCGGTACGCGAAGCGCTGCAACGACTCGCACACGCCGGCCTGGTGGAAGTCCGCCAGGGTGACACCACCACCGTTCGGGACATCCGCAGAGCGGGTGGCCTCGATCTGCTCCCTCGCCTCCTGTTCGCCGGGGGCGAGATCGACCTGGGAGTCGCCCGCAGCATCCTGGAGGCACGGCTCCACGTCGGCCCGAAGATCGCGGAACTCGCGGCACGACGCAGGGGACCGGCTCTCGCCGCTCCGCTGCGGGCCGCCGTCCGCAAGCTCGACGACGACACCGATCCCGTGAACAGGCAGCGCCACGCCCTGACTTTCTGGGAGCACGTCACGGACGCGGCCGAGTCCGTGACCTTCCGCCTGATGTTCAACAGCCTCCGAGCTGCCTACGAGCCCGCCCTGGAGGCACTGGCGCACGTCATGGCCGCGGAGGTGGACCGGACCGACGCCTACACCGCGCTGACCGACGCGATCGTCCGAGGCGACGCGAGTGCGGCGCGCGCCCGCGCGGAGGACCTGCTGCGCCCCGCGACCGAGGCCCTGATCGACGTCATCGATCAACTCGAGGAGAGCCATGAACCTGCGTAGAACCCTCATACGGAAGCGGGCGCGCGCCGGCGGGGCCTCGGACGCGGACGCCCGTGCCCGCGTGCGGGCGGACGAGGACGCGCAGTCGTCGCCCCGCCGGACCGAGGTCACGCTCGGAAGCGCCTTCCGGGCCTTCTGGCGCTACCCCTCACCGTGGATGATCAGCGGTGTCCTGGTGACCGTGCTCGCCTGCAGGGTCGCGACGGGAGACTGGCGCGTCGACGACGCGTACGCCCCGGTCATCCTGATCCTGCTGTTTCCGCTCCTCGAGTGGCTGATACATGTCTTCGTGCTGCACTGGCGTCCGAGGAAGGTCGCCGGAGTCGTCCTGGACACCCTTCTGGCGAAGAAGCACCGTGAACACCACGTCGACCCGCGCCAGGTCCCCCTGGTCTTCATCCCCTGGAAGGCCCTCGTCTGGGTCATCGTGGGCTACAACGCGGCGGCCCTCATCGCCTTCCCGCGACTGGGCCAGGCCCTGACGTTCATGGTGACGGTGGCGGTGGCGGGGCTCGTGTACGAGTGGACGCACTACCTCATCCACAGTGACTACCGGCCGCGGAGCAGGGCCTACAAGGCGGTCTGGCGCAACCACCGGCTGCACCACTACAAGAACGAGCACTACTGGTTCACGGTCACGACGACCGCGAGCGCCGATCGCCTCCTGGGGACCTACCCGGACCCGGCCACGGTGGAGACCTCACCGACCGCCAAGAACCTGCACGGCGTGGGGTGACGCACCTGCCGCCGCAATCACGCCTGCCGCATCGGGTTCTTCGAGCGGCGGGCGTTGGTCGCTCGACGTGTCGACGTCAGCCTGTGTCGGTTGCTCGGTCGCCTCACGAGCTTCTGGTCCGGGGGCTCGGCGGGGTCGGGGGTGGGGAGACGGCGGCAGCGGGAGTGTTTGAGGGTGGCGGCGCCGGCGGGTGTTGCCGTGTGGCGAGGATCTGGCCCCAGGCGAGGCGGGCGGCGATGCCGGTCATCATCGCGAGGAGGGGTACGACGGCCCGCGCGGTCCAGCGGACGCGGTTGCCGCGTCGGTGGGTGGCTCTGCCTGCGGCGATGAAATCGGCTTCGAGGGTGGTCAGTCGGCGGCGGTCGGCGGGGGTGGTGAAGTGCACGTCGAGCTGGGTGAGGCGGACCGGCGAGATGCGTACGCCGGGGTCACGGCCGACGGATTCCCAGGCTTCGGCGGCGTCGGTGAGCCAGCGGTGGAGGCGCAGCTTCTCGCGGTCCTCTTCGATCCAGGCGTGCAGCCGGGGCCAGGCGGTGATGAGGGCCTCGTGGGCCAGGTCGACGGTGTCCCCGTCCAGAGTGATCAGCCGGGCCCGCGCGAGGATGTCGAGGACCGTTGTGGTCTCCCGTACGTCTCCGGCGGATTCGATCTCCCTGCGGCTGGTGGGCCGACGGGTGTCGGGGACTTCGACTCCGGGAGTGATCAGCCGCAGCATCACCTGACGGGTCGTCTCGGCTTGGGCCGGGTCCATGCGTGCGTACGCGGCTTCCGCGCTCTGGGCGATCACGCCTCGCATGGCTCCGGCCCGCTGGTATCCCTCCAGGGTGAGGGTGCGGCCACGTCGTCGGCGCCAGGTTTCCAGCAGCGCGTGGGAGAGGAACGGCAGGCCGGCGCTCCGGCCGTGGACCTCGTCGATCAGGGTGGCGGTCAGCGCTCGTTCCACGACCAGGGAGCGGGCCGTCGCAGGGCCGATGATGGCCTTGCGCAGTTCGTCCCGGGTCAGAGGGCCGACCGGGAGGCTTGCCCTGCGGATCGTCCGGGCGAACTCGGTGTGGGCCAGGCAGTGTGGGGAGAAGTCCGCCCGGATGCCGAGGACGACGTGCAGGCGACTGTCCGGCTCGCGGGCGGCGAGCAGGCCCGCGAGGAAGCTGTCTCTTTCCTCGGGGTCGTGGCAGAGGGTGAACAGTTCCTCGAACTGGTCGACGATCAGCCAGGTGTCGCCCGGAGCGTCGGCAGGCCGGAGGGCTTCACGGTGTCGGCTCAGGGGCCGCGCTCCGGGGGTGAGGAGGCGAACCGCGGCTGTGGGGACGGCGCGGTCACGGAGCCGGGGGACGAGGCCCGCCCTCAGCAGGGAGGACTTGCCGCTGCCCGAGGAGCCGAAGATGGCGACGACGCGGTGTCGGTCAGTGAGTGCCAACAGGTCGTGCACCAGTCGGTCGCGGCCGAAGTAGAGGTCGCTGTCGCCGGGCTCGAACCGGGCCAGCCCGAGGTAGGGGGCTGGAGTGTCCGAGGACTCTGCGGCCCGGGAGGCCAGGTCGTCGGATGCCCGGGCCCAGCGATGCTCCCACTCCTCGGGGTCGCCCCCGCAGGCGGCGACGTACGCGCGCAGCACCGGCAGCGTCGGGAGTTGCTCACCCGCGGCGGCCCGGGAGAACGTGGCCGCGGAGTAGGCCGTTGTGTGGCGGGCCATGGTCCCGTACGTGGGGCTGCCTGCCTCTTTGCGAAGCTGCCGCAAGGCTAGAGCGAACTCTGCCGCCGGTCCGGCGGCCGGGTCCACGGGCTTCTCCTGGCGTCCCACGATCGTGCCCCCCTTCCGGCTGGGCGCCGGCCGACCGGTCTCCTGCCGGTCATGTATCCAAGCCGTACCAAGGCGGGGGCAGCAAGGCGCTTTTGCGTCGCACGGTGGTGATGCGCGGATTGATTCACCGCCGGGAGTGGGCTGCGCAACAAACGCCCTGGGGCGAAAGCTCGAGGTGAGAAGGCATCGGCCTTGCTCGGACCCGACGGATTCCGCCCGTACTCCCGGGAGCGTGGGCGGGCTCGGTCGGGACCACGACAGGCAGGAGGGCGATGTGCCGCCGAGTGACGACGAGGTGCGTGAGAGCGAGGGGAAGGAGGCCGGGCGGCGCGCGAAGGAGCAGCGCTCCGGCCCCGCTCGGTGGTCCATCGGTTCCTGACAGACCCCTGGTGCCGCATGCGAGCGCGTGCACTCGCGGCACTGGACACACAACGGAGGAGTTAGCGTGAAACGATCCGACATCGCCCGCATCGTGGGCTCCGCGGCGGCCGCCCTCGGCCTGGTCGTCGGCTTCACCGGTGAGGCGTCCGCCGTCTCCAGCTTCCGGTACACGCACACGGACACCGTGAGGTGCATCGCCGGCTACGCGGAGACCAGCGCGGGCTCCAACGGCGGCGGATACTCGCGGAGCATCACGTACGGCTACAACCGTACGTCCAGCGGGGGTTGCCAGCTCGCGAACCAGTACACGGGCTGGCTCTCCAGCGAGCGGCACATCCTCGCCTTCGACATGGCGCGGGGTGTGTGGTGGAAGTGCGCCGGGTTCGGACCGCTCCGAAACCCCGTTCCCGCCGTGGGCGTGGAGCTCTCCGGCAACTTCAACCGCGTGTGCGGTGGTGACGTCTGGTACGCCACGAACACGGCCGCGTACGGCTGGGACGGGGTGGCCTGGAGGGGCAGTTGGGTCGTATCCGGCAACCACTGGGTACCCCGTGCCGGGCTTGCCACGGGCGGCGCCCCGGTGCCCCCGAAGATCAGCGCGGCCGAAGCCGTCCGACGTGGCGAGGTCCGCCTGGGCAGCCCTACCGGGCCCAAGGCCAGTGCTGCGGAGCTCCAGGCTGCGCCCCGGGTGGCCGGGTCGGCTCCCGTATCGCCCCTGGCTTCCTCGGGCGGTGCCTACGGGGCGAGGGCGATCACTCGGTAGGTGCGGCTGCTGCGGCAGCCGGCCGTAGGTCAGCGGTGCCGTCCGCCCCCCGAGGTGAAGTGACGGCAAAGGCTGTACGGAGGATCACGTCGCAGACCCGGCGGACGGTCGAGAGCGGCGGCTCCCCCGCAGCCGGCCGCGCCGGGCTCGTCAGGCGAGCAGACGATCACACGCGGCTGCTCCTCAACCAGATGGGCTGCCTCACACGCATCCGGAAAACTTGAAAGGGCGAAAGAAACACAGAGCCCCCACCTTCTGCACGTCGGCGGAGGTGGGGGCTCCTCTGGCGGAACTCCTCCATGGACGGCTGCCTGCCCAAGCCCATCTGCCCGTCGCCCGGGTTCCTCCTCCCCAGCCACGTCACCGACAGCGCTGGGGTTCGACGTCTCACGGCCCGCTGTGCACGGACTCGTTAGGCTGGGGGAGCTACCCCAAGAACGAAGGACGCCCATGCCTCGCCCCTACGACCCCTCACCGAAGGAATTCGTCTTCGCTGTCGGTGACGGCAACGACCGACGGATATCCGTGGGCGACCCTCAGGAAGCCTACGTGGCGTTCTCCGCATTCTTCCGCGATCGGGATTCCGGCACGTACGTCATCAGTGATGAACCGGCAGGGCAGCGCCTGGTGCTCATGCCCGGGCAGGGGGTGATCTCCCGGAGCGAGGACGGGAACCGGCCTCGGTCGGAGTACCTCCGGGTCGACCGGGCCAATCGCTGTCTTCCGAGCGCGATGCTGTTCTTCGAGAACGGATACGCCGGCCTCGACCGATTCGGTCAGTGGTTCTCCGACCTCGCGGACCTCGACGCGTCACCGGAGACCCGCGGTGCCGCCCGCGCCGCGACCTTCACGACGGAAGCCGGGGCGATCGAAGAAGTCGCCCGGATCTGGGGAGATTCGGGCATCGTGGACCCGAGCGACCAGTACTACGTCTTCTTCGACGGGCACGATGTCGACGACGACCGCGCCGAACGGGCCGAACTGCTCCAGCTGATCGAGTTCCTCGGCGTCGAACGAGTCGACGCCCCGGCCGGGGCCGCCGCCGGCGAAGTCTGGGTGCGCACCGACCCGCGCCTCGTCATGGCATGTGCACGGTGGTCGTGAACAGAAGGCGCGGGGTGGGGCGCGACACCGGCGTGATGCTCGCCGTGGGCGTGAGACCACCACGTCGAGCCGGGGCCGCTCCCGTTACGGGGAGACTGAACCCATGAGAGACGTCGTCTTCACGCGCGGGATCGGCTGGATCCCGACCGTGACCCGCGAGGACGGTGAGCTGAAGCTCACGCTGGGCGCGGGGGCCGACGCCAACCATGACCCTCGCACGTTCACTTTCCCGATCGGGGAAGCCCATCTCGAAGTGATTCGGGAGGACCTGGCCAGACACCTGCTGCTGTGGAGCGCTGTCCTTCCGCTGTGCGACGCGGCCGGGACCCGGGGCCCCCTCGACGAGAACGCCGCCGTCGCGCTCCTCGACCCGGTCCTTCTCGGCTCGCCCGCGGACGTCGACGCGCTCTTCCGACGCATCCGGTGGGACAGGAGCCGGCTCGTCGCCCATGGGGCCGACATCGGTCTGCTCGAGCGCGGCGAGGTCTGCGCGGCCATGCGATCGGCGACGGAGACGCCGAACGAGAAGCGTGCTCAGGAGTATCGCGCGGACCGCCGTCGCGCCGAGCGCGGAACGGTCCTCGGCCCGCTCGACGCCGCGATTCTGCGCTACACGGGCCAGTACGCGCACGGCTCGACGGTTCCCCGGCGGAAGCCCGATGCCGTCGACGCCGCGCTGCTGCCCGAGGTCATGCGGGTGTTCGCCACCGCGGAGCAGGCGTGTGCCGGAATGCGGATCGGCCTCGATCCACGACGAGGACGCCGCGCCACGGACAAGCGCGACTGGGACCGGATGGCGACGACGGTCGACACGGCCGTGCGCCGGGCCCATCCCGAACTCGTCGAAGACGCCGTGCGTACGGTGAGCTTCCTGCTGTGCTCCGAGGCTGCGGACCGCTCCAGGAACACACCTGTGGAAGACGACGAGGAGACGGGGGACGCCCGAACCGACCGCGGTGGGGGTGCGCGGAAGACGGCCCTCTCGTTCACCGACGACAAGGGCGTCGAGAGGAAGTGGCTACGGGGAGGCCCTCGCAGTGCCACCGCGGCGTTCTGGGAGTTCGTCGGCGATCGATCTGCCGCGGACAACGACGTGTTCACCATCGAGGACGAGGAGATGGGCGAGGGGATCCAGCTCCACTTCTACGCGGACTCCATCGCCCGGGTCACGACGGTGCGCAAGGGAAGAGGCGGGTCGGATCCGGAGTACCGGGTCGAGTACGGCCTGGTCGACGGGCTCGGCGGGTACCGGAGCATGGTGAGCGCGTTCGTCCGCGGGGGCTGCGCCGCGCTCGACCAGCACGGTCCCTGGATGTCGAACGTCGCCGAGTTCGAGCGCGCGCGTCGGCGGCGCAACGCCCGTTAGGCCCTGAGCCTTTCGCCCCCGTGCCCACGCGTCGACGTACCCGCAGCCCTCCTCGTGGCTGGAGGAGGCTCCATCCCAGTCGTGCCCAGGCTCCTCGTGGCCGATGCCCATGGCGGACTGTGGGACCCACCCGGACACTCTCGCAGCCTTACCCGAGTGGGGCAGGGCCTGGCAGACTGTGCGGCTCCTGAGGGGAGATCGTCGTGCCGGAAGAGCTGACCGTCGACCGCATACTCGGGGACCAGCCGTTCGCCGAGATCGGTCGGCCCGAGTGGGCGGTGGCCGCCACGCGTCACGGCTGCGTCATCGCGGCCGGTGACCTCGGCCACGTCCCCTGGCACGGCGCGGGTCGCTGGCTCGGCCACCGCATCGGTGTGTACGAAGCCGACAGCCTCCGGCCGCGCCACGTCGTCGCCTCCCGCTACTCCGTGTGTGCCATCGAGCCTCACCCGGAGCTGCCGATCGTCGCCGTGGGCACGGGCCGCTACGACGGTTCGTGGGACTTCGAGGGACAGCTGCTCGTGCTGCACCTGGAGACCGGGCGGGTGACGGACCTGCTGAGCAAGAGCCGCCAAGTGCGGCACCTGCGCTGGCTGGAGGACGGCAGGCTCGCGATGCTGCTCTCCCCCGAGGACAAGGACGGCGGCTTCCGCAAAGGCTTCGAGCTGGCCGTCGCGGCGGACGACTGGCTGTCCGCTCCGGCCGGTCTGGTCGACCCCGACAGTGTTCGCCATCCGATGGTCGAGAGCGGGCTCCTGTACGACCCTCATGTGGAGAACGCCCTCGCCCGGTTGACGCGGGGCCGGTGGCGGCGGCGGGCGGAGGTTCGGGACCTCGCGGTGCTGGCCGACGGCAGGGTGCTGGCGGCCGGCCGGCACACGGACCTCGAATGCTGGGATCCGTCCGGCGCGCTGAGCTGGGCTCTGCCGGCCGAAGGGGAGGGAAGCGTCCAGATCGAGGCGGCCCCTGACGACGAGTCGGCATGGGTGACGTACCGGGGCTTTCGCCGCGACGAGGAGACGGGGCGGCTGGTCGACCGGGCGACCACGGTTCGGCGGATCTCGACGGCGGACGGCGGTGTGGTGGACAGCGTGGAGATGGCGTCGGCCTCCGCGTTGAGCGGCACGGGCGAGGGCTGGCTGACGCTGCGCCCGCTGGGGCGCGACGCAGAGGGCGCGCTGCTGCTCGACCCTACGCACCAGGAGGCGGAACGAGTCGGGCTTGCGGCCCGTCGCTCCAACTCCCCGGCGCTGCGCGTCAGACGAAGCACCCGTCTGCTGTACGTGGACGGTCCCGGCCCGGACGGCGACACGCCGTGGATCCACGCGATCGAGCCGCCAGGCACCCACGGTCCCGCCGCCGTGCGCGCCCTCTTTGCCCTGCACTGGGACCCGGCGTCCGCGCTCCAGCCCTGGTGCGGCCCCGCCGTCGAGTTGGGAGACACCCTCGTCCAGGCAGGCCGGTCGTACGAGCAGGGCGCCACCTACGCAGAAGCCCGCAAGGGCACGTACGTCGTGAACCGCCGCCTTCCGGACGGAGCGGCACGCTGGGTGTTCGAGACCGACCGACCGCTCGCCGGTCTCGACGGCGACGAGCGCGAGGTGTACGTCGTCTACCTCACCGGCGAGGTGGAGACGCTCGACACGGCGACGGGCGAGGTACGGGGCCGGCACACCCTGCGCGCACACGGCCACCCGGTCACGCCGATGTCCGTCGTGTTCCGTGCCGACCAACGGCGGCTGGTCGTGGGGACGGTGGACGGAAGGATCCTGGACTGCACGATCCCGAGGTGACCGGGGCCGGGTGACCGGGGCCAGGCTGACCGGGGGTTGGGCTGTGCGGTGGTGGGCTTCGGATGGGTGAGCACCTTCAGGACGCCGAACACGTAGTACGGCGGGGTGGGGGCGTGGGCCGCGGTCGGCTTCGCCCACGGACGGGGCGGCTCACCTCAGGGTGCTGACTCGTCACGCTGTGGTCTCCCGATCGCCGTATAGCCTGCCGATCTGTTCGAACGGAATGAGGCTGGGACGTGGACACGTTGGTGGAGAGGGCCGTCGCGGTGGCTCTTCGTGAGGGGGGCGGCGAGGCGGTTCGCTTGTATGTCGCCGCTTGTGCCGAGCGTATGGCGCCCCTGTTCGTGGGCCTGCGGGCGGGCGCGCCGGGGCGGGAAGCCGACCTGGATTTCCACGTGCAGTCCGTTCGCGATCTTTGGCAGGTCGATCGGCCGCTCGCCGACGCCGCCGAGCGCGTACGGCTGCTGGAGGGGATTCCGGAGCTTCAACCGAGCGAGGAGGGAATCACTGATGTCGCCGACACGTACGCCTTCTTCGCCGTCCTGTGCCTGCGGTATGCCCTGCTGGCCCACGGCTCGGGAAGCGCCGACAGCGCGGTGTCGTGCGGCCATGCGGCGCTCACTGCGATGGGAATGCTCGACGGGACCCTGGCAGGGGCCGGTTTCCTCGCCGAGGAGCAACGCCTCCAGTCCCTCTCCCTGAGCGGTGACGCCTCAGGTCTGTGGGACGCGAGCGTCACTGCGGGAAGAGAAAGGTTCCGTGCGGTGGTGGGCCGCCTGCCCCGCTAGACGTGTTCTTGATGTTGCGCGTGGGCGGGGGCCTGGTCGTGCGGCAGCTGTGTCCACCTCATCGGGGGAGCTGAACATGCTTGTCTGGGTCGCGGACCTCGCTTCGGCAGCCTTGCTCACAGCGCTGGAAGTGGCAGCGCTCACGGCGTTCTGGCTCACGGAAGGGCTCAAGCGATGGGCTGCCGAGGGAGCGCGTCCCCCTCGTGCGACGGCCCGGTTCTTCCTCGTGTTGACCGTCGGGCCGGTCGGCTTGGCTGTCGTCGGCTACGGCTTCTACCGGGCCGGGCTACCAGTGGCCTGCGGATCACAGGCGATGCTGGCCGCCGCTCTCGCTCTGCTGCTGGCCCTGGGAGGAGGAACCGAGTGCACCAGATGGATCCTCCGTCGCTCCGCCAGGCGCCGCCTGGTCCGTGAGGGTCGTGGCAAGTGAGGGCGAACTGCTCGTCGTTCCGGCAAGCGGCTCCCTGCCCGGCAGCCCAGCGGGACTCCTCGAACCGTTCCCGGGGCAGCGCAGCGCCACCGGGCACCGCGCGTCGCCTCAGAGCGGCGACGGGTCCTCGGTCGGGGTCGGGGTCGGCTCCGCACCGCGGGGGTCCTGCTCGGGGCGTGCCTGGGGCACGGTACGAAGGTGCTCGGCGGCCTCGGCGGCGGTGTACGAGGACGCGAAGGTGAACGCGCGCGCGGACGGGCCGTGTGCCCGGAGGTCCGCCAGCCGCTCCAACGCCTCCCCGATGGTGGGGACATGGCCCGCGGGCACCCACCAGAGCACCATGTGGGCCTCGACGTGCCGCTCGAACCAGTCGCGGCGTCGGCGCATCACCTCCAGGTGCCCGCTGCGGTAGGCGAAGTCCCACAGCGCTTCCTGGGTCTCCCACACCGACATGTTGACGATGACGTTCTCGCCCGCGGGGCGCAGGCCGGTGGCATCGCCCGCCCCCTCCTCCACGAGCCGCCAGACGAAGCCCGGCGCGCCGTCCGCCGCGGCGTTGACCGGATCGAGCATTTCGACGAAGGGCGCCACGCGCGGGTCGTCGATGGGGTGGCGGAGTGTGCCGACGTTGAGTTGGGCGAGGTGGTGTGCGGCATGCGTGGATGCGGTCATGGCCTCATCCCAGCACGCCCTCCATTTCTATGTCAATCGTCATTGTTTTTAGATTGCTCGACCACCACGCAGCACTCCCCCGGCCGCGCGTCCATGCGGGCGCGGACCGGCCCGTCCGCCCCGAGCAGCCCCTCCAGCAGCGCGAGGTTCATGCCGCAGACGAGCGGCGGGAAGCGTTCGGCGACGGCATGGAAGGGGCAGTTGCGCATACGGACGACGCCGGCCGCCTCGGGCTCCCCCTCCACGACCTCGGCGTCCTCGGCGGTCTCCCTGTGCGGTTCGTAACCACGGGCGGCCAGCATCTCCATGGCCTCGTCGAGGTCGCCGCAGGGCGCCGCCGACCCGCGCAGGGCCTCGCCCCGGCGGCGCGCGGCGGCGCAGAGCCCGGCGTCCAGCCCGGCCTGCTCGGCGGCCTCGGCCAGCAACTCGGCGGCGGTGAGGTAGTCGCGGGCGGGCAGCGACACCGACCGCTCCGCCTTCGACCGCGTGTACACCTTGGCGGGCCGGCCGGCCCCCGGCCCCGAGCGGCCCGTCAGACGACGGCTGCCGCTCTCCAGGAGCCCGGCCTCGGTCAGCTTGTCCAGATGGTGCGCGGCGAGCGTGCGTGCCACCCCGACCGCTTCGGCGGCCTCGTTCCTCCCGACCTCACGGCCCTGTGCCGCCACGTACTCGTACAGGCGGCGCCGGACCGGATCCTGCAACGCCGCGATCGCTTCGATGTCCTCCACCCGACCATTCTAGGAACAACGTGGATGGGCGATAGAAAGCCGGGCGCGGGCACCATCTCACCAGCTGCGGTCCAGCACGTACGTGAACAGCGCGTCCAGGTCCCCGGCGGCCGCGGGCGCGAGTGCCGCGTCCTCCAGTCCGCGGCGGGCGGCGTCCAGGTTCCGGCGCGCTTCGGCGCGGGCCGCGGCGCGCCCACCGGCCTCCTCGACGAGCGCGGCGGCACGGGCCGGTCCCGCGCCGCGCAGCTGCTCGGGGGATTCCAGCAGCACCGCGAGCTCGCGGGCCGCCGTGCCCCCCGAGGCCAGCGCGGCGAGGACCGGGTAGGTCTTCTTGCGCTGTCGCAGGTCGCCGTGGACCGGCTTGCCCGTCACCTCCGGGTCGCCCCAGATGCCGAGCAGATCGTCCACCGCCTGAAAGGCGATGCCCAGATGGCGCCCGGCCCGGTCCAGGACCGCCACGGTCCGGGCGGGCGCGCCGCCGAGCACCGCACCGAGACCGATCGCGCCGCCCAACAAGGCCCCCGTCTTGCGTTCCGCCATCGACCGGTACTCGGCCAACTCCACGGCACCCGCACCGGTCCACGGTCGCTGCTCGAACCGCAGATCGTCCGCCTGCCCGCTCACCAGAGCGTCGAGCGTGCCGCACAGGTGCCGGACGGCGGTCGCCGCATGGGGGCTCGGCGCCTCGGCCAGCGTCCGTACGGCCTGGGCGTGGAGCGCGTCGCCGGCCAGGACCGCCGGACCGGTCCCGTACGCCTTCCAGACCGCCGGACGCTGCCGTCGCAGGGCGTCGCCGTCCATGATGTCGTCGTGCAGCAGGGAGAAGGTGTGCACCAGTTCCGTGGCCACCGCCCCCGGGACGGCGGCGCTCCCGTCCGCTCCGGCGGCCTCGGCCCCCAGCACGGCGAGCGCCTGGCGCACCCCCTTGCCTTCGGAACCGTCCGGATCCGGCGTTCCGGCCACATCGCTCCAGCCCAGTGCGTACGCCGCCATCTCCCCCGTCCAGGGGTGCAGCCGACCCACCGCGTCCACCAGTGCGGGCCGGACCAGCTCACGACTGCGGGCCACCACACCGGGGACGGCGCCGCGGCGGGCGTCGGGAACGGCCGTCAGGGGGCACGCCGCCTCGGACCGTGCGGCGGCGGGCGAGGACACCGTCGACGCCACCGGCGCGGGTGACGTCGACGCCGACGTCAGGGCGGCGCTCACCGCAGCCCCTCCGCGTCGGCCGCGCGCAACGCCTCCAGGCCGGCCGCCGGCAGCATCGGCTCCGCACTCCCCGGCGCGTCGCCGGACCGGTCCGGCAGGGGCCCCACGCCCAGCTCCGCCGCCGCCTTCTCCACCATCTCCCGGGCGTGGCGCAGCCCGATGCGGTCCAGAACCGTGCGCAGCTCCGCCAGTTCGGCGGCGGTCCGCGCGGCGTCCCGGCCCAGCCTGGCCCGCGCCTTGACCAGCCCGAGCCTCGAGAGCGCCGTACCCCGCGGCTCCTCCATCTCGCGGAACTCCGCGAGGGACCGCGTGTACAGCTCACGGGCCTCCTCGTAACGGCCGGCCCGGTACAGCACGTTGCCGCGCATCTTGTGGTTGTAGGCGAGCGCGCTGGACAGCCGTATCTCCACACAGGCCACCTCGGCCTGCGACAGCAGCGACAGGGCGCGCTCCACGTCCCCGTCGCGCGCCGACACGACATCGGCGACACCGCGCAGCGCCCATGCCCACCCGCGGCGGTCCTCGGCTCCGAGCGCCGTCTCGGCGGCCTCCTCGAACAGCGCCAGTGCCTCGTCGTACGCGCCGGTGTTGCGGTGCATCTGCGCGATGCCCTCCAGCGCCCACACCGTGTGCCGGGCCTCACCGCGCCGACGGGCCTCGGCCAGCAACTGCTCGTGCAGCCTGCGCACGGCCGCGTAGTCGCCCTGGATGCGCCCCGTCTCGGCGAGCCCCGCCAGGGAGTAGCCCCGCACGACGACGTCACCGCCCCGCTCGCCCATCTCGGCCGCCAGCCGCAGCAGTCGGTACGCCAGCGGGAACGCCCCGCGCTGGCGGGCCAGAGTCCCGCCGCTCCACAGCGCCCAGGCCATGGCCCCCTCGTGCCCGGCCGAACGCGCCGCGCGGTAGCTCGCCTTCCACGCCCGGTCGGCCTCTTCGATCCGCCCCAGCCTGCGGCAGGACTCCGCCACGGCGAGTCCGCAGCGCGCCGCCTCCTGCAGGTCTCCGGCCAGCTCCGCCGCCCGCAGTTCCTCGACGCCGCGGGCGAGCACCTCGGCCAACGGGGCGTTGACCGACAACGACCCGAGAGCACCCTGATACTCCGGCGCGGACGCCTTCGCCCGCCCCTCGTCACATACCTGACTCACCATCGGACCCTTCCTCCAGCCGAACTTGGTGATCAAGACGGCCGTGGAAGGGCGAGGTTCCCTGGAGGCGGGAAAGTCCGTCTCCGTACGGGCACGGGGTCATCCCGAAGTGCTACGCGGCTGCCCGAGGACTCCTCTCCAGGGCGTACGTCGGCTCCGCCGGCGTGCGACTCGGACGCGCCCGGTTCGACGTGCGGCCGGCCCGGATGCCGGGCCGGCACGTCCCGGGAACGCACGACGCCGCCCGGGCGTGGCCCGGGCGGCGCGGTGGTCGGGAACCGATCAGATCAGCACGTTCTTGTAGAAGATGCTGGAGCGCCTGTCGCCCTCCACGCCCGTGGCGAAGCCGATGAAGAGGCGGGCCTCGCCGGCGTCGGTGCGGTAGATCGCCAGGCCCTCGGGCTCGCGGTGGTGGAGGGTGGAGCCCGCCTTGGTGAGGACGGGGCCCTGCTTGATGGCGCCCGTGTTGATGTCGATGCTGGTGACGTAGGAGTTGCCGTCGCCGGTGGGGGTGCCGTCGCCGGGGTAGGCGTCGCCCGTCAGGAAGTACATGTAGGAGCCGTAGAGGGTGTAGCCCTGCGGCGTGCCGGAGATCGTCGGCTGCTTGAAGTCGACCAGGGGCGTGCCGAAGCTCCGCGTCTCGAAGGCGGAGAGCGGGTACACGGCGATGCGCTTGCCGGCGCTGGTGTGGTAGCGCACGATCATGCGCCGGTAGACCGGGTCGACGGAGCAGGTGTATTCGGTGGCTCCGGAGATCGGCCGGTAGGCGGCCGAGGCGGCGGGCGAGCTCAGGGTGGTGTCGGCCGTGAAGCGGATGGGGGCGAGCGCGGTGCCGTATCCGCCGGTGTTCGCGGCGCACTCGATCCACAGCTCGGTGCCGGAACCGTCCGGGATCGCGGCGAAGGCGACACCGTGGCCGAAGCCGTTGAGGTGCATGTACGAGATGTAGTTCCCGTCGAAGTCCATCTTGTTGATGCACAGGTCACCGGCGGACTCGGGGCTTCCGCTGCGCTTGGTCGCCACGAACAGGAACTTGTTCTCCCAGTCGAAGGCGAAGCTCTGCTGGACCCGCGCGCTGTGCGTGTTCGCGGAACGGAACAAATCGTGCGAGGGCTGGGTGAGATCGAATCGCTTGGTCACCGCCACGTCGGCCGCGGCGGACTGCGCGCCGACACCGAGTCCGAGCATGGCGAGCGAGGCGCCGGCACCGGTGCGTATGAGGCTGCGGCGGGAGAGGGGGGAACCCGGCGTGCGGTTCAAGGGGGACTCCATTTGCATGTGTGTGCGGCTGGGACAGGTGATCCTATCCACACCGGAGTTGAGGCCTCCGCCGCCCACGGGCAACGGCTCGTCGACGGCGCGCGGAGGGCACCCGAGGACCAGGGCTCCGCGCACCCGGACGGCCCGCCCGCGCCGTCCGTACCGCGGTCAGCATCCCGAGGGCGGAGACGGGCATGCGACCGTGGGACGGCCGTCGGCAGGCGACTCCGGCGCGGAAGCACCGCCCGCGCCGGAGTCACCCAACCCCAGGAGCAGACCCAGGGCCGCGATCACCCCCACGGCGACCGAGACCGCGCCGACCAGATCGCCTCGGGCCGGCAGGCCCGTCTGGGCGCGCACGGTGTACCGGAAGACAGCGATCCCCACGAGGCAGCCGACGATGAGGATCCCCAGCGCCAGGGGGGTGATCTGAAAGGTCATGGACGCCTCCGAGTCAGGGGCCCGCGCCGGCGGCGGACCGGGGCCGCGGCTCCTCGGATCTCGTGCGGGAGCAGGAGACGTCAGCCGATGTGGACGGCCTGGAGCCTGGAACCACCTTCGGGCCGGTCCCTCCCGTGGAAGTACGGGAGAAGACTCCCCTCGACAGGGCCTGCTGAGGAATAATCGTCCATGACATCTCATGACAGCAGCAGACACCCGAGGCGTCGCCATGCCCCAACTCCGCATGCCTTCCGGCCTGTCAGGCCCCCTTCACGAACTCATGGTGCGCCTTCACGAGCTGCACGCGATGGCCGGCTGGCCGAGCGTCCGGGAGCTGGAGAAGGAGCTGTCGGTCAGTCACTTCACGATCCATCAGCTGTTCACCCAGCCCGACCTCCCCAAGGCGACCGTCTACGCAGAGGTGGTGGCCGCGCTGGCGCGGCGCAACCCCTGGGGCGATGAGGACGAGGTCTGCGACCGCATGTCGCGGCTGTGGCTCGCCGCGTACCACTACCAGGGAATGAAACCGAGCATCGACCTGCCCCCGGCAGATCAGGAACGCCTCAACCCCGGCCCGGCCGCACCCGCCGAAGTCGGCGAGGCACCCGCTCCTCGGCGGCCGACGCCCCGGAGCGTCGCCTCGCCCGACACCGCGGAACGGCACCCCGACCTGCCGCGGTTGGACACCTCCCGTGCGGTCGTCGTCGGCGTCGGCCGGTTCCGCGACGCGCAACTCCAGAATCTCCCCGGTGTCGTCCCCGGCGCGGAGGCCGTGGGCGCCTTGCTGACCTCCGTCGGTCCCGCGTTCCTGCGCAGCGCCACGACCGAAGTGCACGACGGCTCACGACTCGACGTTCTCGGTGCCGTCCACGACGCCGCGGAGGAGGCCACCGACACCCTCCTTCTCTACTACGCCGGCCACGGTCTGCTCAGCGCGTCCGGCAGCCTGATGCTCGCGACAGGCGACACCGTGTACGACCGGCCGTTCACGGCCGTCGACTACGACGGCGTGCGCGAGGCGTTCGCCATGAGCCGGGCGAGACGGAAAGCCCTGATCCTGGACTGCTGCTTCTCGGGACTGGCGATGGAGGGATCCATGGGAACGGTGGCGGAACTCGCCGCCGCGACCGGGACCTACGTGCTGAGCGCCACCTCCTCGGTCCGCGCCGCGATCGCGTCCCCGACGAGGAGGTACCCCGACTTCACGGGCGTGCTCATCGACATCCTCGACCGGGGGATCGAAGACGGCCCCGCCCTGTTGGACCTCCGGACCCTCTCCCATGAGCTGCGGCACCGCCTCGCCAGTCAGGGCTCGCCGCAGCCGCAGATGACCAGTCAGGGCGAAGCTCGACTGGCGCTCGGCCTCAACCGCGCATCCAGGACGACGCTCGGCCCCGCCGACGGCTGAGGTGGCTCTCCGCGCCGCCCTGCGAGCCCCGTCGGCAGCCGACACGCTGGCCTGCGGCCGTGGCCGGCCCGGCGGAAGGCGGCGCGGGGCGACGCGCCGCCGATCCCTGTCCCTCGTGCTCGCTCAGCCGGTGCGGAGAACCCGGAAGCGGTCCGGGTGCGCCGGGTCCCGGTCGACGACCTGGATCGGCGGCCACGCCCACTGCCCCACGCCGATGCCGGGCACGCGGGAGAACCGGACGCGCCCGCGGGTGCCTTCGACGTCGACGCTCGACCAGAGGTCGGTCGTGGCCGTCCTGTCCGTGCCGTGCGTGCGCAGCACATCGGCCAGGGCGACGATCGTGTCGTAGCCCTCGAAGGCGACGAAGGAGGGCGGCTCCGCCAGCCGTTCGCGCACGGCCGTTCCGACTCGGGTGCCGAGCGGGCCGAGCCGCTCGGGCAGATAGCGCAGGAAGGGGATCGCCGTACCGTCGTCTCCCAGCGCCGACGCCCACTCGGCGAACTCCGGCTGCCCCGCCGGTGCGCCGATCAGCACCTCGGCGAGGCGCTTGTCCCGGCGTACGGAGGTGACGAGCGGTACCGCCGGCTCAGGGTGACCGACCAGCAGAAGGAGGGCTGTCGCGCCGTTCTCGACGAGTTCGTCGCACACCGCGCCGGGATCGAGTTCGCGCATGTCGAGTTCGACCAGGGTGCCGCCGTGCCCAGCCACGTGGTCCCGCAGGATGCCGGTCCCGGACGCCCAGTAGACACTGGGCTCGGTGGCCACGGCGATGCGACGGTGGCCCGCGGCGAGCAGGAAATCCGCGTAGATCCTCCAGCCGCGCGACTGCGCCGGGGCCAGGCGCGCGACCCACGGCGTCGGTTCCTCGGTGAGCCCGTCGAGCACCGCCGACGAGCAGAGGAACGGCAGCCCGAGGGCGTCGGCCCTGGCGGCGGCGGCACGGGCGACGACGCTGTGGTACTCCCCCGCCACGGCGGACACGCCCAGCCGGACCAGTTCGTCCACGGCCGCCGCGGCCTTCCGCGGATCGGCCGCGGTGTCCCGGACCACCAGCTCGACCGGTCGTCCGTCGATCCCGCCGGCTTCGTTGACGTCGCCGACGGCCACCTCGACTCCGGCGAGCAGATGCCGGCCCGCCCCGGTCCAGCCGGGCCGGGTCAGCGGGACGAGCACACCGATCCGGATGGCCGAGGTGTCGGCCGGCTGCGCTTCGGCTGTCGATGATGGCGTCGTCATGCGTCGGCTTCTCCCCTGTGGGCGCTCCCGTTGCGGTGTTCGTGCCGGGAGCGCGTGATGGACGTCAGTGGGGCCGAGAGTAGTTGAACCGGGAAGGGTGCGGAGTCGAGGCCGAGCCGACGAAACCCCCCTGATCCATAGGGAGATTGACAGCGCGATCACGGCACGTCAGAGTCCCGGAGTGAGCGACACAGATGATCTGACACCGGCCGAGGCACGCATATGGCGGGCCTTTCCACGCGGCGAGTCCGTGGACTTCCGGGTCTCCGAGGACGAGGATCCGGCTCTCGGCGGGTCCTGGGACGCCGAGCGGACCGTACGCGCGAGCGTGTTGCGGGCGCTCCTGCTCAAGGCTCCGCAGGAGGCCGGAGAGATCGCGGCGCTCAAGATCTCGGGGGCGCGGATCGTCGGCGTACTGGACCTGAAGTACGCCACCGTCGACGCCGCGATCCGGCTGAGTCACTGTCAGTTCGACGACGTCCCGGATCTGTACGGTGCCCACCTGCGGCAGCTCAACCTGACGAAGTCCGTTCTGCCGGGCCTGACCTCGGCCGGGTTGCGGATCGAACGGGTCCTGCGCATCACGGGCTGCCGGATGCGGGGTCCGGTGCGGCTGGGCGGGGCGCACATCTCCGGGGCACTGTTCATGGAGCAGGCGGAGTTCGGCGCGCCGGACGACTCCGAGCCGGTGCTGCAGCTCAACCAGGCCGTGATCGAGGCCGACCTGTGGGCGCCGCAGATGCGGGCGCGGGGGCAGGTGCGGCTCACCGGGGCCTCGATCGCCGGACGGGTCAACCTTCAGGAGGCCGAGTTCGACGTGCCCGGCGGCACCGCGCTGGATGCGCAGAACCTCAGCGTGGGAGCCCACGTCCGGGCGCGCCGCGTCCGGGCGCGGGGCCGGGTCGAGCTCCGCGGCTCGCGCATCACAGGCCGTCTCGACCTGGTCCACGCCGTTCTCTCGAATCCGGGCGAGACGGCGCTGCGGGCCAGCAGTTGTGTCATCGGCGAGCTCTGGCTGCGTGGTGGCGAGCGCCTCGAAGGGGCCCTGAACCTGCGGCGCTCCCAGATCGAGATCCTGACTCTCGAGCCGGAGAAGCTGCCGGACGAGGTGCATCTCGGCAATCTCGCCTACACCGCGCTCGCCCCGCACGAGCCCGCCGAGCGTCGCCTGCCGATGCTGGAGCGGGACGGCGACCGGTACGAGCCGTACGGATACGAGCAGTTGACGGCGGCCTACCGTCATGTCGGGGACGACGACGCGGCGCGGATCGTCCAGCTCGCCAAGCAGCGCCGACGACGCGCCACGCTCACCTGGTACGGGCGGCTGTGGGGGTACGTCCAGGACGCCACCGTCGGCTACGGCTTCCGTCCGCTGCGCGCGGCCGTGTGGCTGCTGTCGCTCCTGGCCGTCGGGTCGATCGCGTACGGTCTGGATCACCCCCGCCCCGTCAAGCCCGGTGAGTCACCCGACTTCAACCCGGTCTTCTACACCCTCGATCTGCTGCTGCCCGTCATCAACTTCGGCCAGGAATCGGCTTTCGCCCCTGACGGCCGGCACCAGTGGCTCTCGTACGGCCTGATCATCACCGGCTGGATCCTGGCGACGACGATCGTCGCCGGCGTGACCCGCACGATCAACCGACAGTGACACGGCCGGGGCGGGGGTGCCGCTGAGGGCCTTCGTCCGGCACGGCCTGCGGGGAGCGAACCGATCGGCCCGGCACCGCGTCCTCCTCACCGAGTCATCTCCGGCCGGCCGGTGCGGAGCAGCGCCGTCCCTGGAGGACACCATCGTCACCGTCACCCCCGACCAGCCCGCCGAGACCGCGCGCCCCCGCCGGAGGGCGGGCATCGGCAGGTTGCTGCTGGCCGGGGCGGCGGGAGTCCTGCTGACCCTCGCGGTCATGACGGTTCTGTGGTGGCCGCGGACGGAGGTGACGTACCGCAGCACCGCTCCCGCGTCAGTGGTGTACGCCGACGATTCACCGCACTACCTGGAGCTGGTCCACCGCCACACCCTCTCCGGGGAGCACCGCTACCACCTGGTGATCGGCAGGTACACCGGCGCCGCCTACGGGCACTGGCTGGACGTCGACACCGCCGTGGCCGTGGAGGGGATCGAATCCACCACGTGGACGGAGTCCGACGTGCGTGTCCGCTTCTCCACCGGTCATGAGGTCGTCGTCCCGGCCCGGTTCTTCCTGTTCGGGAGGTAGCCCCGGGAGGGCTGTCGGTGCCCGAACCCTCCGCCTGCCGCTGCTCACGTGGTTCCGGGCGCTCGGTAAACCCTTCGACACCCGCTTCCGGGCTGCGGCACACTGCGCGCGATGACTCGACGAACCGATACGCCTCCCGCCTGGGACGAGCGCACACAGCTGGCCACCTTCCTGGACTACGCCCGTGACACGGCCCGGGCCAAGTGCGAGGGCCTCTCCCCCGAGGACGCCCGCAAGGCACCTCTCCCGCATTCACCGTTGATGACGATGTGCGGACTCATCAGCCATCTGCGGTGGGTCGAGCACCACTGGGTCCAGGTGGTGTTCCTCGGAGAGGAGCGCGAGGGCCCGCTGGCGGAGGCGACCGAGGAGGACCCCGATCCCGAGATGCGGATCGCGGTCGACCTTCCGCTGCCGCGGCTGCTGGCCGAGTACGAGGAGCAGAGTGCCCGCTACCGGCGTCTGTTCGCCGAGCACGACCTCGACGCCAAGGCTCGACGCACGCTCCGCGACGGTCGCTGTGTGGATCTGCGGTGGGTGATGCTCCACCTCATCGAGGAGACCTCGCGGCACAACGGTCACCTCGACATCGTGCGCGAGCTCGTCGACGGCCGGACGGGCATGTAGGTCCTGGTCAGCACCGTTCCTTGGACCTTCCGCCGACGCGGTCCCGAGTCCATGGTCGGGAACGCGCCTTGTGCGTCCCGGTGTCGGCGGCATTGACTGCCGGGGTCCGTGGGAACGCGCGTGTGCGGAAGAAAGCGAAGGGCACCATGCTCGACGGTTGTACGCCCTGGCCCGAGGAGTTCGTCGACCGGTACTGGGCGGCCGGACACTGGCAGGGCAACACGCTGGACAACCTGCTGCGCGGCTGGGCCCTGCAGTACGGGACGCGGACCGCGCTCGTACACGGCGACAGCAGGATCACGTACGCGGCCCTCGACCGGCGCGTGGACCGCATGGCGGCCGGACTGCGGCTGCTCGGGCTCCGGCCCGGGCAGCGGGTCGTCGTCCAGCTGCCGAACGTCCCCGAGTTCGTGGTCACCGTGTTCGCGCTGATGCGCGCGGGTGCGGTCCCGGTGATCTGTCCGGTCTCGCACCGCGGTGCCGAGGTGTCCCGGCTCGTCCGGCTCACCAAGGCCGTCGGCTACGCGGGCCCCTCCACCTACCGGGGCTTCGACCACACGGCGATGGCGGCGGGCATCGCCGCCGAAGGGCCTTTCCTCCGGCGGGTGTTCACCCTGGAGACGTCGGACACCGCGTCGCCGTACGGCGGCGGCTACACCACCGACGCGTGGGGCTGCCACTACTTCCCGATCGGCTCCGTCGACGCCCCGCCGGTGCCGGCGCTCGCGCCGAGCGCCGACGACGTGGCGTTCCTGCTGTTCGCCGGCGGCGCCGCCGAAGCACCTCGGCTCGTGCCGCGCACCCACAACGACTACGCCTACCAGATGCGGGCCGCCGCCGAGCTGGTGTCCCTCGGCGAGGACGACGTGTACCTCGCGGCGCAGCCGGCGGCGTCCCCCTTCGCTCTCGGCGGCCCCGGCATCGTCGGCACGCTCTCCGTCGGCGGCACGGTCGTTCTGGTCGAGGACGCGGGAGCCGACGTCTGTCTTCCGGTCATCGACCGGGAGCGGGTCACCGTCACGTCGGTGGAGCCCGGCGTGGCCCGGGCGTGGATCGACGCGCTTCCCGCCGTACGGGCGGACGTCAGCGGTCTGAGGCTGGTGCAGCTCTGCGGCGGGCCTGAGGCGGATCCGGCGTCCGCCGAGGCGATCGGCGCCGCGCTCGGCTGCCGCCCGCAGCAGGTCTTCGGACTGGCGGAGGGGCTGCTCACACTCACCCACCGCGCCGATCCGGACGGTCGGTCGCTCGGCACGCGGGGCCGCCCGCTGTCGCCCGACGACGAGATCCGCGTCGTCGACCCCGACGGCGGCGAGGTGCCCGTCGGGGAGTCCGGCGAACTCCTCGCCCGCGGTCCGTACACGCCGCGTGGCTACTACCGGGCCCCCGAGGACAACGCACGCGCCTTCACGCCCGACGGTTTCCTCCGGACCGGCGCCCTCGCGCGGCTCACCCCGGACGGCGACCTGGTCGTGACCGGTCGCCTTCGGGACGTCCCGGCCGCCCGCTGACCGGTCGGCGGCGTGGCGAGGGGAGACCCTCCGGGATCTGTGAGCCGTACGGAGGCGTTCACGGGGCCGTCCGAAGGGTGGGGGCGCCGCCCCCGTTGTCGGGCGGCCGGAGCGGGAAGGCTCCCGTCCATGCGTATCGATCTGACGGGACGAACCGCGCTGGTCACCGGCTCCACCCAGGGCATCGGGGCCGCGATCGCCACCGGGCTCGCCCGGGCCGGGGCGCGGGTGGGAGTCAACGGGCGGACGGAGTCCCGGGTGCACCGGGCGGTCGCCGCGCTGGGGGCGCAGGCACCGGACGCGGAGTTGGTGCCGGTGGTCGCCGACGTCAGCACGGAGGCCGGAGCCCGCGAGGCCGCCCGGGTGCTGCCGGAGGTGGACGTCCTGGTGAACAACCTCGGTGTCTTCGAGGCCGTCGAGGCCCTGGAGATCAGTGACGCCGAGTGGCGGCGCTACTTCGAGGTGAACGTGCTGGCCGCTGTGCGGCTGATCCGCCAGTACCTGCCCGGGATGAGCGAGCGCGGCTGGGGACGGGTGCAGAACATCGCCAGCGACTCCGCCGTGGTGATCCCGGCGGAGATGATCCACTACGGCATGTCGAAGACGGCGCTCCTCGCCGTCACCCGCGGGTTCGCCAAGCGGGCCGCCGGTACCGGAGTCACCGTCAACTCGGTCATCGCAGGTCCCACGCACACGGGCGGCGTCGAGGACCTGGTCTACGAGCTGGTCGACCGCGACCTGCCGTGGGACGAGGCACAGCGGGCGTTCATGCGGGAGCACCGGCCGCAGTCCTTGCTGCAGCGGCTGATCGAGCCGGAGGAGATCGCCGCCATGGTCGTCTACCTCGCCTCCGACCATGCCTCCGCGACCACGGGCGGGGCGCTGCGGGTGGACGGTGGGTACGTGGACTCGATCCTGCCCTGAGGGTGTGCCGAAAGTGCCGCCTGCCCCGCGAACCCTGGCACGCGCGCTCGCTGCACACACCCTGGGACTGTCTCGTCGATCAGGCCCGTCGACCCCTCGCACCTCCCGCATGCCCGCCCGTGGCCGTCTATCCCCGCGTCGGCCGGCTCAGGACGAAGAGACGGTGGTCCCAGCCGATGTCGGTGCGGGAGCGGAGGACGAGGCCCGCCTCCTCGGTCAGGCTCGTGATCCGGTCGGCGGTCCGCAAGCCCGAGCCGAAGGCGCACTTGAGGCGCAAGTGGTGCAGGACCGCGTCCATGTCGTCGGGGTCCTCGGGCGTGATCTGCTCGACGAGCAGCAGCGTGCCGTCCGGGGCGAGCGAGTCGGCGGCTACGGCGAGGGTGTGCACCGCGTCCTCGTCGGCGAGCCACTCGAGCTGACGTGACATCAGGAGAGTTCGGGTGCCGGGCGGTACGGCTCCGGAGCTCGGAACCAGGTCGACCCGGGGCAGCGTGTCCTGGTCGAGGACCGCCTCGCTCAGGGCACGGAGCACCGACGGCATGGCGAGGATCCGGGCGCGCAGCTCCGGGTGCTCCTTGACGAGGGCCTCGACGACGGTGGCCACGCCGTGGCCGGTGGCCGTCAGTTCGGTCACGTCCGACCAGTCGTGGGCCCGCAGCATGGCCGGGGCGATCCAGCGGGCCTCGTCCTCGACGGCTGCGCGCGCGTCCCCGGCGATCCTGGGCCGCTGGGCCATGGCCTCGGTCAGGGTCAGCCCGTCGAGCGTGCGGTAGCCCGCCTCTCCCGTGCGTACGGTGTGCAGAAGGCCGGACAGGGAGGCGTCGAACGCGGCCTGGGCGCCCTCCAGGTGGTACTCGTCGGCCGAGTGGTCGTCCTCGACGAGTTCCTCGCTGACCGGGGTGAGCCGGTAGCCGTCCTCGTCGAGGGTGAGCAGGTCGATCGCGACGAGGTAGCCGAGCAGGGCCTTGAGGGTGTCCGGGTCGGCCTCGGCGCGGAGTGCCAGCTCCCCCGCGTCTCGTACACCGCGGTCCACGAGGTCGAAGAGGCCGAGGGTGACGGCGGTCCGGATGGCGTAGCCGGGTGCCAGGTCGGTGAGTTCGTGGAGGCGCTCGTGCGCGTCGTCGGAGTCCTCCGGCTCCGAGGTGATCTCGGCGCCCGCGCTGGGGACGACGGGGGTGGTGCGGCGCCAGTACCCGGTGATGTGGGTGTGTTCGCGCGGTACCTGGCGCTCCGTCACCAGGTGGCGTCGGATGCCCTTGAGCGTGACGGCCTCGCCGGCGACCCAGGCGAAGACGGTGCCGGGAAGCCACTCGGCCGCGCGGACCGCCTGCTCCAGGAGGTCGGTGGTGCCGGCGGGGGCGCCGTCGCGGGAGAGCCACACGATGTCGGCGTCGGCGCGGGTGGGCAGCTCCTGGCGGTGGCTGTCGTCGCCGATCTCGATGAAGACGCGGGCCTTGGTGCCCTCGGGCATCTCGGCGAGCCAGCGGCCGATGGCGGGCAGGGCGGTCTCGTCGCCGACGACGAGCAGCCAGTCGGCGCCGTCCGGGTGGCTGTGGGACATCTTCGGGCCGGCGATCCAGGCGCTGTCGCCCGGTACGACGCCTTCGGCCCAGGAGGAGGCGACGCCGCCCTCGTGGCGCACGAAGTCGAAGTCGATCTCGCCCTTCTCCGGATCGTGCCGGACCGGGGTGTAGTCCTTGGCCACGGGGCGGCCGTCGACGGGCCAGTCGAGGCTGCTGACCTGCTGGCCCGGCAGGACGAGGCGTCCGGTCTCGTCGGCGAAGAAGAACTTGACGTGGTCGTCGAAGCCCTCGGTGCGCAGGGCCGGCAGCTCGAGTCCGTCCTTGACGAAGGCGTCGAGCTGGGGTCCGCCGAGCGTGAGACGGCGCATGCCCGGGGTGATGTTCTCGGCGCGCAGGACGGTCAGTTCCCGGAGGACGATCGGGAAGGTGACGACCGAGCGGGGGTTGCGGGTGGGCATGGTCGGGGCTCCTTGCGGGACGACGGGCGGGGCCGGGTGGACGGGGGCGTGGCGCGATCTCCGTCCACCCGGCCCCTGGGGGTGGGGCGGTGCTCCTGCGCGAGGAGCGGGGGTCACCTGCCGGCGACGGCCTTCGCCAGGATCGGCGTGAGCTTCTCGACCACCCACGGGGCGCTGAGGGCGTCGGGGTAGGCGACCGCGGAGGAGAGGGTGTTCTCCGAGGGGATGACCGCGTAGTGCTTGCCCTTGACGGCGCCGAGCGACTGGAACACCTTGTTGCTCTCCAACTCGGAGGCGCTGAGGAGGCCGTTGTCACCGAAGGGGTAGGTCATCAGGAGGACGTCGGCGTCCAGCTGGTCGAGGTTCTCCAGGCTGACGGAGTTCTTGTCGGCCGTGTAGTTCTTGGCCTTGTCGGTCTTGCGCAGACCGAGCTGTTCGAAGACGCCCGGGTCCTGGTCGGCGTAGGACATGAAGGTGAGCTGCTCGGGGTGGACGACGGCGTAGGTGTACGTCTTGCCCTTGAACTCGGGGTGCGCGGCGGCCGCGTCGGCGGTCGCCTTCTCGTTGGCGGCGATGACCTTCTCGGCCTCGTCCTTCATGCCGAGGGCCTTGGCGGCGTTCCTCAGTCGCTCCTGCCAGGTGAGCGTGTCGGCGTGCTTCTTGTCCGTGTAGGTGACGACGGGGGCGATGGGCGCGAGCTTGGCGTACTCGGTCTCCATCGACCAGGTGTTCATGCCGAGGATGACGTCGGGGGCCTCGGCGGCGATGGCCTCGAAGTCGGTGCCGTCGGTGTCGTCGTAGGTCTTGAGCTTGCCGGCGCCGAGCTTGGTGATGGCGCGCTGCTTGTACTCCGGGACGGGGCCGCCGTCCTCGGCGTCCGGGGTGATGACGGGGACGATGCCGAGGGCGAGGGCGATGTCGGTGTCGCCGTCGGAGACGGTGGCCACCTTCAGGGGCTTCTTGTCGACCTTGGTGGTGCCCCAGGCGTTGGTGAGCGAGACCGGGAAGGCGGCCGCCGCGGCGTCGCCGGACTTCGGCTTGGTCTCGGTGCCCTTGTCGTCCGCCGCGCCTCCGCAGCCGGCGAGCAGGGTGGCGCACGCGACGGCGGCGATCAGCGTGCGGGCGGCGGAGCGCCGGGCGAGGGGTCTGGCGAGGCGGTTCATTCCTGTCCGTTCTTCTGCGAGTGGTGGCGGCGGCCGAGGGGAAAGATCTGTGGCCGTGCCGTGCGGGGGTGGGGGACGACGAGGCAGTCCAGGCCGAACACGTCGGCCACGGTCCGTTCGTCGAGCACCTCCTCGGGCGGGCCCTGCCGGACGATGCGTCCGTCGCGCATGGCGACGATCGTCGACGCGTACATGGCCGCCTGATTGAGGTCGTGGGAGACGAGCACGATGGTGCGGCCCGTCTGTTCGTTGAGGTCGGCGAGCAGGTCCATGACCTCGATCTGGTGGGCGATGTCCAGATAGGTGGTGGGCTCGTCGAGCAGGAGTGTCGGAGTGTCCTGGGCGAGGGCGAGAGCGATCCAGACGCGCTGGCGCTGTCCTCCGGAGAGCTGGTCGACGGGGCGGTCGACGAGTTCGGCCGTACCGGTGGCGCGGAGCGCGTCGGCGATGAGGACGTCGTCCCGCGCGTCCCGGCGGTGCCCGAACCGACGGTGCGGGTGGCGTCCGCGCCACACCAGGTCGCCGACGGTGATGCTCTCGGGGGCGACCGGGGACTGGGGCAGCACGCCGAGCCTGCGGGCCACCTCCCGGGTGGGGAGGCGGTGGATGTCGGCGCCTTCGAGGAGCACGGATCCGGCGGCGAGCGGCAGGAGCCGGGCGATGGACTTGAGCAGGGTGGACTTGCCGCAGGCGTTCGGGCCGACGAGTGCGGTGATCTTGCCGGTCTCGATGCGGAGCGACAGGTCCTCGATGACGGGTGTCCTGCCGTATCCGGCGCTGATCCCCCGGGCTTCGATCCGGTGTGCGGCCTCGGTCGTGGCGGGCGTCTCCACCGTGGCGCGGGGTGCGGCGACGGAAGCCTCCGCCGTTCGCTCCGGGGACGCCGGATCCGGCTTCGCGGGTTCGGCGGCAGCGGTGGTCGGTGGGGTCACGGGGTGTGTCACGAGGCTCCCTGCCCGCGTCGGAGGATCAGCCAGACGAAGTACGGGGCGCCCAGCAGGGCGGTGAGGACCCCGGTGGGCACCGGACTGATCAGAGGTGCGTTCTGTGCGAGGACGTCGGCGCCGATCACGATGACGGCGCCGATGGCGGGGGCGACGACCGTGGAGCGGTCGATGCCCACGAGGCGTACGGCGATGGGGCCGCTCACCAGTGAGACGAAGCCGATGGGGCCGACGACGCTGGTGGCCAGCGCCGCCGCGGCGGCGCCGAGCAGCAGGATGCCGATCCGGGAGGCGGTGACGCGGGTGCCCAGGCCCGAGGCGAAGGTGTCGCCCAGGGCGAGGGTGCCGAGGGATCGTCCGAGGACGAGCGCGGCGGCGGCGCAGACGAGCAGGCCGATGGCGAGGGTGGTGACCCCGGGCCAGTCGGCGGCGCTGGTGCTGCCGACCGTCCAGCGCATGGCGATCGCGAGGCTCTGCTGGTCTGCCACGGTGAAGAGGTAGTTGGTGTAGGCGGTGCACAAGGCGCTGAGGCCGATGCCGACGAGGACCAGGCGGTACGTGTCGACCGCGCCGCGCCAGCTGAGCAGTTGGATGGCGCAGACGAGGCCGAAGGAGCCCATGACGGCGGCGGCCGGGACCCCGACGGCGAGGGCGCCGGGCGCGAACAGGAGCACGGTCGCGGCGCCGGCCCCGGCGCCGGCGGAGATGCCGAGGATGTCGGGGGTGGCGAGCGGGTTGCGGATCAGCCGCTGGTAGAGCGAGCCGGCCAGGCCGAAGAGGGCTCCGGCGAGTACGGCGGACAGCGCTCGGGGCATGCGCAGCTGGAAGATCATGTAGTCGGCGAGTCCGGTGCGCAGGCCGAACGCGGCGGGCAGCACGTCCGCGGGGTCGACCCGACCGACGCCGCCCAGCAGGACGGAGGCGGCGGTGAGCCCGACGAGGGCCGTGGCGAGGACGGCGCCGACGAGCAGGGCCCGGCGGCGGCGGGCGCGGCGGCCTGCCCGGAGCCGCGCGGCGACGGTGTCCGCGACGGTGGTGTCCGGCCGCGGGGGCCGGAGTTCGAGTGCGGTCATCACATCCGTACCAGGGAGCGGCGGCGGGCCAGCCACACGAAGAAGGGGGTGCCGATGACAGCGGTCATCAGACCGACCTGCACCTCGCCGTGGTCGAGGACGAGGCGTCCCGCGATGTCGGCGGCGGTGAGGAGCACGGCGCCGACGGCCATGGAAAGGGGAAGCGACCAGCGGTGGTCGGGTCCGACGAGGAGGCGCGAGCAGTGCGCGGCGACCAGTCCGACGAAGGCGACGGGGCCGATGGCCGCGGTGGCGGCCGCGCAGAGCAGGACGGCGACGGCGGCGCTGACGAGCCGGGCGCGTTCGACGCGTACGCCGAGGGCGCGGGCGGTGTCGTCGCCCAGGCCGAGGATGTTGAGGGTGCGGCCGAGCGGCATCGCGAGCAGGAGGCCGACGGCGACGAACGGGAGGATCGTGCCCAGGATCTCGCCACGTCCGGTGAGTTGGCCGACGGACCAGAAGCGGAGGTGGAAGAAGACCTCCTTGTCACGGACGACGAGCAGGGTGATGAGGGAGGACATGACGGCGGCGAGGGCGACGCCGGCGAGTACGAGCCCGACGGCGGATCCGCCGGCCTCGGTGCGGGTGCCGATGAGGTAGACCAGCGCGGCGGCCAGGGAGGCGCCGAGGAGCGCGAGCCAGAAGTAGCCGGTGACATCGGTGACGCCGAAGAAGATGATGCCGAACACGACGAACATCGCGGCGCCTTGTTCGATGCCGAGGATGCCGGGGTCGGCGAGGGGGTTGGCGGTGAGTGCCTGCATCACGAGACCGGAGGCGCCGAGGGCCGCGCCGACGACGAGACCGAGGACGGTGCGGGGGATGCGTTCGGTCCACAGGACGTGGGTGTCGTACGCCTGTTCCCCGGGATGGAGCAGAATGCGGACGACCTCCAGCGGCGAGATGTCCCGGGCGCCGAGCCCGATTCCCGCCACGAGGGTCGCCAGCAGGACGAGGACCGCGAGCACGGTGACCGTCACGCCCCGGCCGGGCCGGGTGAGGGCCGCCGGGGTGCCGTGCATCCGTACCGGAGGCGGCGACGCCGTGGTCGATGCGGGTGGTTCTGTCATGGATAGTCCTTGGTACACCTGGTTCGTGAGGGAACTTAGGTTACCCTTGCCTAACCTTCGGCGATCCAAGCCGGAGTCCGACCGATCACACCGAGGGGTCGCGCTCCGGCCGACCCCACGTCCCAGGGGGGTGGCCGCCATGGCCGACGACGAGACGCAGACGAGCGACCACGCGCAGATCACCGCGACGGGCCATGCGACGCACGTCCACGACTTCCACCAACTCCTGTACGCGCCCCTGGGCCGCATCACGGTCACGACTCCGGGGGGCGACCACGAGCTCGTCGCACCCATGGCCCTGTGGCTGCCCGCCGGCACGCCGCACAGCGCCCGGTTCGAGCCCGACTCCCTGGTCATGGCGGAGTCGTTCGACGCCGATCGGTACCGGCTCCCGTACGCCGAGCCGACGGTGGTCCAGGTTGACGGCGAGGCCCGCCGCCACCTCCTCGCGGGGACCCGCGGAACGCGGTCCGAGAGCGACGACGCCCGAGCCTTCGCCGCCCTGACCAGCGCTCCGGCCGGACGGCACACGCGACTTCCGCTCCTCCGCCCGACCAGCGAGGCCGCCCGCACGGTCGCCGGGACGCTGCTGCGCAGACCCGACGACCAGCGCACCGCGACCGAGTGGGCCGAGAGCCTCTACGTGAGTTCGACGAGCCTGCGCCGGGCGTTCCGGTCCGAGACCGGGCTGGCGTTCTCCGAGTGGCGCACCCGCGTCCGGCTCAATCACTCCCTGGAACTCCTGACCCAGGGGCACCAGGTCGGAGCGGTGGCCGCCAAGGTCGGATTCGTCAGCACGAACGGCTACATCCTGGCCTTCAGACGGCACTTCGGACGCACCCCCGGAGCCTGGGTCAAGGAGCGCGCGGGGTGCCGCACCGCCTGACGCGCGGCGTCCGGGTCGCCCTCCGGCGGCCGACACCGGCCGCCGGAGGGCGACTTGACAGCCAGTGCCCCCGGGGTGCTTAGGTGAGCCTTACCTGACCGATCCCGAGGCGCACCCGCCCGGCCGGAACCCAGGCCATGCCCCGCCCGCCCCGACCAGGCGGGCACCGGGCGGGCCCCACCGACGCGACACCCCGCCGCACCGGCGGCCCGGCACGCTCCCCCCGAGCGCCGGCCGCCGGTCCGCTCACGGCACTTCCGCACGGTTCCGCCCCCGGAGAACGGCGCCCTCCCCCACCCGAGGAGTGACCATGACCGCGACCAACCCCTTCGAGGACGACGACGCCCGCTACCTCGTTCTCGTCAACTCCGAGAACCAGCACTCGCTCTGGCCGGCCTTCGCCGAGGTGCCGGCGGGCTGGACCGTCGTGCACGGCGAGGACACCCGACAGGGCTGCGCCGCGTACACCGAGGAGCACTGGACCGACCTGCGGCCCGCGAGCCTCCTCGCCCGCTCCTGAACCCACCGCCCGCACAGGGCGCAGCCGGCACCGGAGAGCCGCCCGACGCGGCCCCGTGGCCCTTTTTTTGACGATTCATCACCTCGCACGCCCTCGTGCGGCACCCGCTTGACTATTCCGCCGCTAGTTAGGTAAGCCTTACCTAACTAGCCATCGCCTGGACGGGAAGAGGATCCACCCATGGCCGACACGGCCGGACAGCAGCCCTTCACCCTGCGACGCCTCCGCCGCGACGTCGCCGATGTGCTCTACGTCGAGGCGGAGGACATCGATCCGGAGGAGAGCCTGCTCGACCAGGGCCTCGACTCGATCCGTCTGATGGCCCTGGTGGAGACGTGGCGCGCGGACGGCGCCGAACTCGGCTTCGTCGAACTCGCCGAACGCCCCACTCTCCGCGACTGGGCCGCGCTCCTCGACCGTCCGGCGGGAGCACCCCGTGCGAGCCGGTGACCTCCTCATCGACATCGGGCCGCTGCGGACCAGCCGCGACTTCCGGGCCATCTTCACGGCCCGCGTGGTATCCCTCTTCGGCCTCGGGATGGCCGCCGTGGCCCTGGCGGCCCAGGCGTACGACCTGGCCTCCACCTTCGGTGTCGCCGTCGCCAGCATGATCATGAGCGTCACCGTCCTGATCGGCTCCCTCTGGGGCGGTTGGGCGGCCGACCGGACGGACCGCCGGCGCCTGATCCTCGTCGCACGCGGCGCGGCCTCGCTGGCGTTCGCCGGTCTCGCCGTCAACGCCTTCCTGCCCGACCCGCAGCTGTGGGCGCTCTACCTGTGCGTGGCGTGGGACGGCCTGGCCACCGGGGTCAGCGTCACCGTCCTCATGGCCGTCGCCCCCGCCCTGGTCCGACCCGACCAACTCCCCGCGGCCGGCGCCCTGATCTCGCTCACCGGCGAGATCGGTTCGGTCGCCGCCCCCTTCGTCGGCGGCGTGCTGCTCGCTCTCACCGGCCCCGGCACCGTCTTCGCCTTCACCGCTCTCACCACCGGCGTCACGACGCTCCTGCTCCTCAGGCTCCGTCCGCTGCCCCCGGTCAAGGACGAGGAGGACGACGCGGAGGACTCGGGGTCGCCGCTGGAAGCCTTCCGCCACGCGGCGCGCAACCGCGTCGTCGGCGGCCTCCTCGGCCTCGGCGGGGTCATGGCCCTGTTCAACCTGCCGGTCGTGCTCTTCCCCGAGATGGTCGACAAGGTGTTCGGCGGCGGCAAGGTCATGCTGGGCCTGCTGTACACCGCGCCTGCCGTGGGAGCGATCCTGGCCTCCGCCACGAGCGGCTGGATCCCCCGCAACGCCCGCCCCGGACTGCTGCTGCTCGGCACCGCGTTCACCGGAGGTCTGGCCACCGTCGGCTTCGGTCTCAGCGGCGACATCGTCGTCGCCTTCGCCCTGCTGACCGTGTGTGGCGCGGCCGGCACGGTGTACGAGATCGTCGAATACGCCCTGGTCCAGCACAACACCCCGGACCGACTGCGCGGTCGCATGGTCAGCGTCATGACCTCCCAGGGCACCACCGGGGGCGTCGTCGGCGACGCGGAAGTGGCCCTGGTCGCACGGTGGTTCAGCCCCGCCGGCGCCGCCGTCGTGAACGGTGCCGTCTGCGCCCTCGCCGCCGTCGCCGTCGCCGTCGCGGTCCCCGGACTGCGCCGCGCCACCCTCCCCCGCGAGGAGACGGAGGGCGAAGGACCGCCCGGTGGGGACTCCGCGCCCCCGCAGCCGTCCCCTCCCGCCTCCCCGTCCCCGGCGGAGAGCACGACGCCGCCGCTCCGCGCCGGAGAGGTTCCGTCGGCCACCGGCTGACCCCACTGCCGGGGCGAGGCGCCCGTCGGCGCCACCGAGCCGGCGTCGATCCGGCGCCTCGCCCCCTTCACCTCCCTCGCCCTTCCCGTCCCGTGAGCCGGCCCAGCCGGTGCGGGTGACATCTGGAGCAAGATCCATGACCGAGCGTGCCCCGAGACGCCTCCCCCTGACGGGAGCCCAGACGGGAGTCTGGTACGGCCAGCGGCTGGACCCCGACTCCCCGGTCTACAACGTCGGGCAGTACGTCGCCGTCCACGGCGCGCTCGATCCGGAACTCTTCGCGGCGGCGCTGCGTCAGGTCGTCGGCGAGTGCGAGGCCCTCACCGTCCGCTTCGAGGAGGACGAGACGGGCCGCCCCTGGCAGACGCCCGCCGCGGCACCCCACCCCGACCCGCTCACCGACGTGGTCGACCACCGCGGCCTCGCCGACCCCGAGGCCGCCGCGCTCGACGCGATGCGCGCCGACATGGCCACGCCCGCCGACCCGGCCGGCGCACCGCTCTTCGCCTTCGCCCTGCACCGGGTCGCCGACGACCGCACGCTCTGGTACCAGCGGGTCCACCACATCGCCCTCGACGCCTACGGCTTCTCGCTGCTCTCCCGCCGCACCGCCGAGGTCTACACGGCCCTGGCCGGCGGCGAGGAGCCCGCACCCGCACCGTTCGGCCCGCTCTCCGCGGTGCTCGACGAGGAAGCCGCGTACCGGGCCGGCGGAGGGTACGCCGAGGACCGCGCGTACTGGCGGAACCGGCTGGCCGACCGGAGCGACCACGAGCCGTTGTCCGGCGCCTCCTTCCCCGCCGCGCCCCACTTCCTGCGCGCCGAGGCCGCGCTCGGCCCCGAGTCCACGGCACGGGTGTTCGCCCTGGCCAGGACAGCCCGGGCGACCTGGGCGGATGCCGTGACGGCCGCCTTCGCCGCCTTCCTGCACCGGTCCACCGGCCGGCGCGACATCCTGCTGTCGCTGCCCGCGATGGCCCGCCTCGGCTCGGCCTCCCTCACCGTCCCCGCGATGGTCGTCAACGTGCTTCCGCTGCGCATCGCGGTCCGTCCCGACCAGCCCCTGGAGGAGCTGGTGCGCGAGGTCGCGGGCGCCGTCCGCGACCTGCGCCGCCACCAGCGCCACCGGGCCGAGGACATCCGCCGCGACCTGGGCCTCGTCGGACGCGACCGGGGCCCGCTGGGGCCGATGGTCAACGTCAAGGCCTTCGACAACGCCCTGGACTTCGCCGGCGCCGCCGGGACCGTGCACAACGTGGCCGCGGGACCCGTCGAGGACCTCACCCTCGCGGTCCGCCACGACCAGGCCGAGGGCCGCATACGCTTCGAGCTCGACGCGAACCCGCGCGCCTACGACCAGGACGCGCTCGACGCCCGCTGCGCCGAGTTCGCCCGCTTCCTCGACCGCGCGGCCACCGCTGCGCCCGGCACGCCCCTCGGCCGGCCGGACCTCGTCGACGACGCCACCCTGGGCACACTCGCCGAACAGGCCACCGCGACAGCGCGCGCCATCGCACCCGGTACCGTCGTCGACGCGTTCGCCGCACAGGTCCGGCAGCACCCCGACGCGGTCGCGCTCGTCGCGGGCGGCGAGGAGCTCACGTACGCGGAGCTCGACCGACGGGTCGAGCCGCTGGCCCGCCTCCTGACCGCCCACGGCGTCGGCCCGGAGAGCCTCGTCGGCATCGCCCTTCCCCGAAACGCGGACCTCGTCGTCGCCCTGCTCGCCGTCCTGAGGTCGGGCGGCGCCTACCTTCCGCTGGACCTCGAATACCCCGCCGAACGGCTGGAGTTCATGGTCCGCGACGCACGGCCCGTATGCGTCCTGACGACGCTGGCCGCCGCCCCCGGCGCTCCCGACGTGCCCGGCAGCGAGCTCCTCGTCCTGGACGCCCCCGACACCCTGGCCGCCCTCGCCGACCTCGCCGCCGCGCCCGCCCCGCCGCGCCCTGCCCCGGCCGGCGGCCACCCCGCGTACGTCATCCACACCTCCGGCTCGACCGGCCGTCCCAAGGGCGTCGTCATCCCGCACGCGGCGCTCGCGAACTTCCTGCGGATGCAGGCCCACGAACTCGCCATGGCCCCCGGCGACCGGCTCCTCGCCGTCACCACGGTCTCCTTCGACATCGCCGCCCTGGAGATCCACGTCCCCCTCGTCAGCGGTGCGACCATCGTGCTCGCCGACCGCGACACCGTGCGCGACCCGGCGGCGCTCGCCACCCTGGTGGACGCCCACCGTCCCGCGGTCATGCAGGCGACACCCTCGCTGTGGCACGCCCTCCTGGAGGACGGGGCACCACGGTCCCTCGCCGGAACCCAGGTCCTCGTCGGCGGCGAGGCCCTGCCCGCCGCCCTCGCCGAACGCCTCACCCGCACGGCCAAGTCGGTCACCAACGTGTACGGACCGACGGAGGTCACCGTCTGGGCCACCTCCGCCGCCCTGCCCAGGGACCACACCGGCATCCCCGACATCGGCCGCACCTTCTGGAACACCCGGGCCCATGTCCTCGACAGCGCCCTGCGCCCCGTCCCGCACGGCCGTCCCGGCGAGCTCTACCTGGCGGGTGACCAGCTCGCCCGCGGCTACCTCGGCAGACCGGCGCTCACCGCCGAACGGTTCGTCGCCGACCCCTACGGCCCGCCCGGCACCCGTATGTACCGCACCGGTGACCTCGTCCGCCGTCACGGCGACGGACGCGTCGACTTCCTGGGACGGGCCGACGACCAGGTGAAGGTCCGCGGCTTCCGCATCGAACTCGGCGAGATCGAGAGCGTTCTGACGGATCGTCCGGACGTCGACCGCGCGGTGGTCGTGGTCCGCGAGGAGATCCCCGGCTCGCCTCTGCTGATCGGCTACGTCACCGGCTCGGCCGGCACCTGCCCGGACGGTGCCGCGCTGCGTCGGGCGGCCGCCGACCGGCTGCCCGCCCACATGGTGCCGGCGGCCGTGGTCGTCCTCGACGCCCTCCCCCTCACCGCCAACGGCAAGGTGGACCGCCGGGCACTGCCCGCCCCCGACCTGGCCGGAATCGCCGCTCCCGGCGCGGGCCGCACCCCCCGGGGCGCCCGCGAGGAGATCGTCAGCGGCGTGTACGCCGACGTCCTCGACCTGGCGTCGGTCGGTCCCGGCGACGACTTCTTCGACCTCGGCGGGCACTCCCTGCTGGCCGCACGTGTCGCCGCGCGGCTGCGCGGCGCCCTCGCCACCGAGTGCGGCGTCCGGGACGTGTTCGAGGCGCGCACCCCGTCCGCGCTCGCCGAACGGCTCGGCGCCCGGGACGGGTCGGCCGACCGGCCGCCGCTCACCGCCGGACAGCGACCGGAGGTACTGCCGCTCTCGCACGCACAGCGGAGACTCTGGTTCCTGCACCAGCTGGAGGGCCCGAGCGCCACCTACAACATCCCGTTCGTGGCCCGCTTCGACGAGGCCCTGGACACCGATGCCCTGGACGCGGCGCTCGGCGACGTGGCGGCCCGGCACGAGACGCTGCGGACCGTCTTCCCCCTCGCCGACGGCGGGGGCGAACCCTGTCAGCGCGTCCTGGCGCCGGCCGAGGCCGGGGTGCGGCTGCGCCTGGAGCACGTCGCCGCGGAGCGGGTCGACGCCGTCGTGGAGGACGCCCTCGGGCATCTCTTCGACCTGGCGGCCGAGGCCCCGGTACGGGTCACCGTGGTCCGCGACCGGGAGCGTCGAGCCGACGTCCTCGTCGTCCTGCTGCACCACATCGCGAGCGACGAGTGGTCGATGGGCCCCTTCCTGGACGGCCTGCAGCAGGCGTACGCGGCCCGCCGCGAGGGCCGGGCCCCGGAGTTCGCACCGCTGCCGGTGCAGTACGCCGACTTCGCGCTGTGGCAGCGCGAGGCGCTGGGCGAGCCGTCGGACGCCGCGTCGCCGGCCGCCTCGCAGGCCGCGTACTGGCGCGCCGCGCTCGCCGGGCTGCCGGCCGAGACCCCCGTCCCCACCGACCGGCCCCGGCCCACGGAGCCGGACAGCGCGGGCGGGATGGTGCACCAGGAGGTGCCCGCCGCGCTGGCCTCGGGCATCCGCCGGCTGGCTCGGGAGTCCGGTACCAGCGTCTTCATGGTGGTGCACGCGGCCGTGGCCGCGCTCCTCCACCGGCTCGGCGCGGGCGACGACATCCCGCTCGGCAGCCCGGTCGCCGGGCGCTCCGACCAGGCCCTCGACGGGCTCGTCGGCTTCTTCGTCAACACGGTCGTGCTGCGGGCCGATCTGTCCGGCGACCCGTCGTTCACCACGTTGCTCGACCGGGTGCGCGGAGTCGACCTGGCCGCGCTCGACCACGCCGACCTGCCCTTCGAGGCGGTGGTCGAGGCGGTCAATCCGACCCGCTCGCTGACCCGTCACCCGCTGTTCCAGACCATGGTGTCGCACAGCACCGTCACCCAGGACGTACGGTCCCTGTTCGGTCTGGACGCCGCCGTGGACCGGACCGATCCCGGAGTCACCAAGTTCGACCTCGACATCACCTTCTCCGACACGGCCCACGGCGACGAACTCGACCTGGAGGTCTTCTACTCGGCCGCCCTCTTCGACCGTTCCTCCGTCGACGCGCTCGCCGGGCGGCTGGTGCGCCTCCTGGAGCAGGCCGTCGCCGCTCCGGACACCCCGGTGTCCACGTACGACCTTCGCTCCGAGGCCGAGCGGGAGCTGCTCGACCGGTGGAACGACACCGCCGTCGAGACCCCGCGGGCCACCGTCGTCGAGATCCTCGCCGAGCGGGTCGCCGCGACACCCGACGCGCTCGCGCTGGTCTGCGGCGAGGAGCGGCTGACCTTCGCCGAGCTCGACGACCGGGTGTCCCGGCTCGCGCTGCTGCTCGGCGAGGAGGGCGCGGGGCCCGACACCGTCGTGGCGCTCGCCGTGCCCCGCTCCGCGGACGCGGTCGTCGCCGCTTTCGCCGTGCTGAAGGCGGGCGGCGCCTATCTGCCGCTCGACCTGGACCACCCCGCCGACCGTCTCTCCCACATGCTGGGCGACGCGGCGCCCGTCTGCGTCGTGACCACCCGCGCCGTCGACGGCACCGTGCCCGCCCGGGCCGCAGCGGCCCGGCTCGTCCTCGACGACCCGGCCGTCCGGCAGCGGCTCGCCACCGCTTCGGGGCCCGCGCCGCGGGCACCCCACCCGGACGATCTCGCGTACGTCGTCTACACCTCGGGCTCCACCGGCCGCCCCAAGGGCGTGGGGCTGCACCACGCGGGCCTGACGAACCTCTACCGCGACCACGAGCGGGAGCTGTACCGCCCGGTGGCGCGGCGGCTCGGGCGGCGGGTACGGGCCCTGCACACCGCCTCGTTCTCCTTCGACTCCTCGTGGGAGCAGTTGCTGTGGCTGATCGCCGGCCATGAGCTGCACGTCCTGGACGAGTACGGGCGCAGGGACGCCGAGGCCGTCGTCGCGCACGTCCGGGAGCTGCGCGTCGACGCGCTCGACGTCACCCCTTCGTACGGCAGGCACCTGCTCGACGCCGGGCTCCTGGCCGGTGACGTGCGGCCCCCGCTGTTCCTGCTCGGCGGCGAGGCGGTACCGCCCGCCATGTGGGCCGAGCTGCGCGGGATCCCCGAGGTGGAGACCGTCAACTACTACGGCCCCACCGAGTTCACGGTGGACGCCCTGGTGGCCCGGGTCACCGACTGCGAGGCGCCCGTCGTGGGCCGTCCGCTCGCCAACACCCGGGCACACATCCTGGACTCCCGGCTCAGGCCGGTTCCTCCGGGTGTGCCGGGCGAGCTGTACCTCGCGGGCGTGCAGAACGCCCGCGGCTATCTGGGGCGGGCCGTCCTCACCTCCGAACGCTTCGTCGCCGACCCGTACGGTCCTCCCGGGACGCGTATGTACCGCACCGGAGACCTCGCCTCCCGCCGCGCCGACGGGCTGATCGAGTTCCTGGGCCGCGTCGACGACCAGGTGAAGATCCGCGGCTTCCGTGTCGAACTCGGCGAGATCGAGGACGCGTTGACCGGGTGCCCGGGCGTGGCCTCGGCCGCGGTGCTGGTCCGTGAGGACACCCCGGGCGTGCCGCGCCTGGTGGCGTACGTGACGGGCGGCGCCGAGCCCGGCGCGGTGCGCCGCGCCGTCGCCGAGCGACTGCCGGAGTACATGGTGCCCGCCGCGGTCGTCGCGCTGGACATCCTGCCGGTGAACGTGAACGGGAAGCTCGACCGTGCCGCCCTGCCGGCACCCGAGCCGGTGGCGTCCGCACCGAGCCGGGCGCCGCGCGGGGCGGCGGAGGAGCGGCTGGCGGACGACTTCGCCGAGGTCCTGGGGGTCGCGTCCGTCGGAGCCGAGGACGACTTCTTCGCGCTGGGCGGGCACTCCCTGCTGGCGACCAGGCTGGTGGCCCGGATTCGCGCCGCGGGCCGGGAATGCTCCGTACGGGACGTGTTCGAGGCCCGGTCGGTGGCCGCGCTCGCGGTCCGGCTGGAGCAGCGGGCCGTGTCCGAGCGCCCCCCGCTCGCGCGCACCGCCGAACGGCCCGGACGGCTTCCGCTCTCCGCCGCCCAGCGGCGGCTGTGGTTCCAGCACCGGCTGGAGGGGCCGAGCTCCACCTATACCGTCCCGCTGGCGCTGCTGCTGCGCGACCGGCCGGACCCCGAGGCGCTGCGGGCCGCGTTCGGTGATGTGGTGGCCCGGCACGAGGTCCTGCGCACCGTGTTCGCGGAGGCCGACGGCGCGCCGTACCAGCGGATCCTGGCGCCCGGCGAGATCCCGGTGCCCTTCGTGACGCGCCGGGTGGCCGCCGGCGAACTGCGGGAGGCGGTGGAGGCCGCGGCCGGAGGGACCTTCGACCTGGAGGCAGAACTTCCGCTGCGTGTGGAGCTGTTGGGCGCGGAGAGCGGTAAACACGTTCTGGTGGTGCTGCTGCACCACATCGCGACCGACGAGTGGTCCACCGGGCCGTTTCTCGCCGATCTCGACACCGCGTACGCGGCACGTGTCGTGGGGCGTCCGCCGGAGTTCGCCGAGCTGCCGGTCCAGTTCGCCGACTACACGCTCTGGCAGCGCGACCTTCTGGGCGCGGACGGCAGCCCGTCTGAACGGAGCAGGCGTCAGGCAGCCTTCTGGACAACGGCGTTGTCCGGGCTGCCGGACGAGCTGAGCCTGCCCACGGACCGGTCCCGGCCCGCCGCACCCTCCCATCGGGGCGACACGGTCGCGACCGACCTGCCGTCCGAGCTGGTCGCCCGCCTCGACGCGGTGGCGGCGCGGTCCGGTGCCACGATGTTCATGGTGGTCCAGGCGGCCGTCGTCGCCCTGCTGCACCGGCTCGGCGCGGGCGACGACATCCCGCTCGGCACGCCGGTCGCGGGCCGGGACGACAGCGCCCTGGACGGTCTCGTCGGCTTCTTCGTCAACACCGCAGTCCTGCGCACCGATGTGACCGGAGACCCCTCCTTCGAGGAGTTGCTGAGCCGGGTCCGGGACACCGGGCTCGCGGCGCTCGACCACGCGGACCTGCCCTTCGACGCCGTCGTCGAGGCGGTGGCCCCGGCCCGCTCGCTCGCCCGCCACCCGCTGTTCCAGACGATGGTGGCGTACGAGGGTGGCGGCCCCGACCTGTCCCGGCTGCTGGGCACGGTCGCCGAGGAGTACCCGGTGCGGGCGGGCGCGGCCAAGTTCGACCTGGAGATCCTCTTCCGGCGCGCGGACGGCACCGACGGGCCCGGCATGACCTGCGGCGTGCGCTATGCCACGGACCTGTTCGAGCGGTCGGGCGCCGAGCGGCTGGCGGCGCGGTTGCTGCGGCTCCTGGACGCGGTCACGGCACGCCCCGATCTTCCGCTGTCCGCCGTGGAGTTGACGGACGCGGACGAGCGGCGGCGGGTGCTGTACGAGTGGAACGACACCGTTCGCGCCGTGGACGGCCCGGGCACGCTCGCCGGACGTGTCGCGGCGAGCGCGGACCGGGCCCGGGGTCCCGCGCTCGTGTGCGAGGGGGCGGAGTTGTCCCGGCCCGCGTTCGAGGCCCGCGTCAACCGCCTCGCCCGGCTGCTCGTCGACCGCGGCGTCGGCCCCGAGTCCGTCGTGGGCGTGGCCCTTCCGCGCTCCTTCGACCTGCTGGTCGCGATCCACGCCGTGGTCCGCGCCGGCGGCGCCTACCTGCCCCTCGACCTCACGCTCCCCGCCGACCGCATCGCCCACATGACGGACACCGCCCGCCCGGTGTGCGTGCTGACCGATCTGGACGGGCTGGGCGCGCTGCCCCCGGGCGCGGAGGCGGAGCCGATCGTCCTGGACGCGCCCGAGGTACGGGCGGAGCTCGACGCCCTGTCGGACGCGGACGTGACGGACGCGGACCGGGTCGCACCGCTGCTGCCGCACCATCCCGCCTACGTCATCTTCACGTCAGGGTCCACGGGCCGCCCGAAGGGCGTCATGGTCGAGCACGAGGCCATCGTCAACCGCCTGGCCTGGATGCAGGACACCTACCGGCTCACGCCCGACGACCGGGTCCTCCAGAAGACACCCGTCACCTTCGACGTGTCCGTGTGGGAGCTGTTCTGGCCCCTCGCCCAGGGCGTCCCGCTCGTCCTCGCCCGACCCGACGGGCACAAGGACCCCGACCACCTCGCCGCTCTCATCGTCGAACAGCGCGTCACCGTGCTCCACTTCGTACCGTCGATGCTCCAGGCGTTCCTGGACGCCGTGGACGTGGCCGCGTGCCCGAGCCTGCGGCTCGTCGTGTGCAGCGGCGAAGCCCTGCCCACCGAGCTGGTGAACCGTTTCCACACCTCGGCCGGACACCGCGCGGTCGCGCTGGAGAACCTCTACGGACCCACCGAGGCAGCCGTCGACGTCACCGCCGCCTCGTGCCCGCCCACCGACGGGACCGCGGTCTCCGCCTCCCTCGGCACGCCCGTCTGGAACACCCGCGTCCACGTCCTCGACAACCGCCTCCGGCCCGCACCCGTCGGTGTCCCGGGCGAGCTCTACCTCGCCGGCGTCCAACTCGCCCGCGGCTACCTCGACCGCCCCGACCTCACCGCCGAACGTTTCACCGCCGACCCCTACGGACCGCCCGGCACCCGCATGTACCGCACCGGCGACCTCGTCGTGCGACGCCCCGACGGCCACCTCCACTACCTCGGCCGCACCGACGACCAGGTCAAACTCCGCGGACTGCGCGTCGAACTCGGTGAGATCGACGCGGTCGTCTCGTCCGCCGCCGGCGTCGCGCGCGCGGTGACGGTGGTCCGCGAGGACAGGCCCGGGGTCCAACGGCTGGTGACCTACGTCGTCGCCGCCCCCGGGGCGGATCGGGTCGACACGGAGACGGTGCGCGCGCACGCGGCCGGCCGTCTGCCCGAGTACATGGTCCCCGCCGTCGTCCTGCGCATACCGGCCGTCCCGCTCTCCCCCAACGGCAAACTCGACCGCCGCGCGCTCCCCGCGCCCCCGGACCTCGTCCAGGTGCCGTCGCGGGCGCCGCGGGACGCGCGTGAGGAGCTGATCGCCGGGATCTTCGCCACCCTCCTCGGCCTGGACGCGGCCGGCGTCGAGGACGACTTCTTCGGCCTCGGCGGACACTCGCTGCTGGCCGCCCGCGCGGCGGCCCGCGTGCGGACCGCGCTCGGCGTGGAGTGCTCCGTACGGGACGTCTTCGAGTCACGCACGGTCGCGGCGCTCGCCGCCCGACTGGCGGAGCGGGCCGCCTCCGGTCGGCCCGTGCTCGTACCCGCCGCCGAGCGTCCGGAGCGACTGCCGCTCTCGTACGCGCAGCGCCGCCTGTGGCTGTTCGACAGCGTGCGGGGGCCCGGGACGGCGTACAACGTTCCGTTCGCCGTGGCTCTCGACGGCGCCGTCCACCCGCTCGCCGTACGGGCCGCGGTGGAGGACGTGGTGGCCCGGCACGAGGTGCTCAGGACCGTGTTCGCGGAGGCCGACGGCGAGCCGTACCAGCGGATCCTGCCGCCCGGCGAGGTCCCGGTGCCCTTCGTGACGCGCCGGGTGGCCGCCGACGCTCTCGCGGGCGAGGCGCTCGCCGCCTCCCGTCACGTCTTCGACCTGGCGCGGGAGCTCCCGATCCGGGTGACGCTGCTGAGCGCGTCCGAGGAGCGGCACGTGCTGGTGGTGCTGCTGCACCACATCGCGACCGACGAGTGGTCGACCGGTCCGCTCCTCGCCGACCTCGACACCGCCTACGCGGCACGCGCCGCGGGGCGTGCGCCGGAGTTCCCCGAACTCCCCGTCCAGTACGCCGACTACGCCCTGTGGCAGCGTGAACTCCTCGGGGACGCGCAGGACACGGAGTCGGCGGCGGCCCGGCAGGCGGGCTACTGGCGGGAGGCCCTGGCCGGGCTTCCCGAGGAGCTGGGCCTGATCACCGACCGGACCCGGCCGGCCACGCCCACGCACGGCGGCGACGTCGTGCCGTTCGCGGTCCCGGCCGCCACGGGCGCCGCTCTGGCGCGCCTCGCCGGAGCGTCCGGGGCGACGATGTTCATGGTCGCGCACGCGGCCGTCGCCGCGCTGCTGCACCGGCTCGGCGCGGGCGACGACATCCCGTTGGGCGCCCCGGTGTCCGGGCGGGGCGACGAACAGTTGGACCCGCTCGTCGGATTCTTCCTCAACACGCTCGTCGTACGGGCCGATCTGTCGGGCGATCCGACGTTCGCCGAGCTCGTGGGGCGGGTGCGCGACACCGGGCTCGCGGCCTTCGCGCACGCCGATCTGCCGCTGGAGGGGGTGGCGGAGGCCCTGGGAGCCCCCCGCTCGCAGGCCCGCAACGCCCTCTTCCAGGCGATGGTCACCCACCACTCGGTGTCGACGGAGCTGTCCGCCCTCTTCGGAGTGGCGGCCCGTGAGGTGCCGGTGGAGATCGGCGGCTCCAAGGTCGACCTGGAGTTCGCGTTCGGCGGTACGGAGAGCGACGGGGGGATCAGCGGCGGACTCCGGTACGCGACCGACCTCTTCGACCGCTCGGGCGCCGAGCGGATCGTGGAGCGGCTCGTCCGCCTCCTGGACTCCGTGGCGGCCGACCCGGGCGCGCCGGTCTCCTCCTGCGACCTGATGGACGAGGAGGAGCGGCAGGCCCTGGAACGGTGGAACGCGACCGGGCGGGTCGTGGACGGTCCGCGCACCCTCGCGGACCTCGTGGCGGCGGGCGCGGCCCGCGCCGAGGGTCCGGCGGTGGTCTTCGAGGACGAGGAGCTGTCCCGTGCGGAGTTCGACGCACGCGTCAACCGCCTCGCCCGGCTCCTCATCGGGCGGGGCGTGGGCCCCGAGTCGGTCGTCGCCGTGGCCCTGCCGCGCTCGCTCGACCTTCTCGTCGCCCTCCACGCCGTCGTACGGGCCGGTGGCGCCTATCTTCCGCTCGACCTCACCCTGCCCGGCGACCGTCTCACCCACATGTGCGAGACGGCCCGGCCGGTCGCCGTCCTCACCGACACCGCCTCGGCGCCGGACCTTCCCGCAGCGCTCACGGCGGAGCGGATCGTGCTCGGCTCGGCCGCCGTGGCGGCGGAGTGGGCGGGCGCGGAGGCGCACGCGGTGACGGACGCGGACCGGGCGGCTCCGCTCCTTCCGCGCCACCCGGCGTACGTCATCTTCACCTCCGGCTCCACCGGACGCCCCAAGGGCGTCGTGGTCGAGCACGAGGCCGTCGTCAACCGCCTGCAGTGGATGCGGGGCGCGTACCGGCTCACATCCGCCGACCGGGTCCTGCAGAAGACGCCGACGACGTTCGACGTGTCCGTCTGGGAGCTGTTCTGGCCGCTCGCGCAGGGCGTGCCGCTCGTCGTCGCCCGGCCCGAGGGTCACAAGGACCCGGAGTACCTGGCCGAGGTGATCCGTGCGCGGCGGGTCAGCGTCCTGCACTTCGTGCCGTCGATGCTGGCCGCGTTCCTCGCCGAGGTCGAGCTCGCGGACTGCCCGGGCCTGCGGCTCGTCGTGTGCAGCGGGGAGGCGCTTCCGACGGATCTCGTGGACCGCTTCCACGCCTCCACCGGGGGCCGTACGGTCGCCCTGGAGAACCTGTACGGGCCCACCGAGGCCGCCGTCGACGTCACCGCCGCCACGGCGCTCCCGGGCGCGACGACGGCCTCGGCCTCCATCGGCTCCCCCGTCTGGAACACCCGCGTCCACGTCCTCGACGGGCGCCTGCGGCCCGTCCCGGTCGGCGTGCCCGGGGAGCTCCACCTCGCCGGCGTCCAGCTCGCCCGCGGCTACCTCGGCCGCCCCGACCTGACGGCGGAACGATTCGTCGCGGACCCGTACGGGCCCGCCGGGACCCGCATGTACCGCACGGGCGACCTCGTCGTCCGTCACGACGACGGCCGGATCCAGTACCTGGGCCGCACCGACGACCAGGTCAAGCTGCGCGGCCTGCGCATCGAACTGGGCGAGATCGACGCGGTGCTCTCCGCGGCGCCCGGGGTGGCCCGTGCCGTCTCGGTCGTCCGCGAGGACCGGCCGGGCGCGCGCAGGCTCGTCGCCTACGCCGTCCCGGTGGGCGAAGGGCCGCTCGATCCGGACGCGCTGCGGGCGCATGCCGCGACGCGCCTCCCGGAGTACATGGTCCCTGCCGTGATCACGGAGATCCCGTCCGTGCCGCTCTCCCCGAACGGCAAGCTCGACCGTCGCGCCCTGCCCGAACCCCCCGAGGTCCGGCCGTCGGTGGCACCCGACGCCCCGGTCGCGAGCGGCCCGCAGGAGACGCCGACGGCTCTTCTCGCCCGGCTGATGGCCGAGGTGCTCGGGCTGCCGGCGGTGGGCCCCGACGACAACTTCTTCGAGCTGGGCGGCGACAGCATCGTCTCCATCCGCTACGTCAGCCGGGCCCGCAGGGCCGGACTGACGGTGACGGCCCGCCAGGTGTTCCAGCACCCGACGCCGGCGGCGCTCGCGGCCGTGGCCGCGCCCGCCGCACGGGCCACCGCTCCGGAGCGCCCGGCCGAGCGGCCGACCGGCCCGCTGGTGCTGCCGCCGGTGGCGCACTGGTTCGCCTCGCGGGGCGGCCCGTACCGCAGGTTCTGTCAGGCCCGGCTGATCATGCTGCCGGGCGGAGTGCGGCGCGGGGGCCTCGTGACCGCGCTCCAGGCGGTGCTGGACCGGCACGACGGGCTGCGGCAGGTGCTGACCGTCGCACGGCCCGGCGTGTGGAGCGCCGAGGTGCGCCCGGCGGAGACCGTGACGGCCGCCTCGCTGCTGCGTTCCGTGGACGTCGCCGGGCTCGGCCCGGACGCCTTGCGGGAGGTGGTCGCCCGGGAGTCCGACCGGGCGGCCGGTGAGCTGGACCCGGAGGCCGGCGCGACGGTGCGTGCGGTGTGGTGCGACGCCGGTCCCGACGCACCGGGCAGGCTGCTGCTGGTCGCCCACCACCTGGTGGTCGACGAGGTGTCGTGGCAGATCCTGCTGCCGGACCTGCGGGCCGCGTGGGAGGCGGCGGCCGCCGGGCGGGCGCCCGCCCTGGAGCCGGTGCCGACCTCGCTGCGCACCTGGACGGCGGGGCTGCTCGCCGAGGCGCAGAGCGCGCGCCGGACGGCCGAACTCGACCGGTGGCTCGCGGAGTCGGAGCCGGGAGCCCGGCTGCTGTCCGACCGGCCGCTGGATCCTGCCCGGGACACGGCGGCGACGGCGCGACGGCTCACCGTGCGGGTCTCCGCCGAGCGGACCGAGCCGCTCCTGACGGCGGTGCCGCAGGCTTTCCACGGCTCGGTCAACGACACGCTCCTGACGGCGCTGGCACTCGCCGTCGGCGACTGGGCGGCCCGCGAGGGGCGTCCGTCGAACGGACTGACGGTGGAACTGGAGGGCCACGGACGGGAGCAGGACCTCGTTCCCGGCGCGGATCTGACCCGTACGGTCGGCTGGCTGACCAGCGTGTATCCGCTGCGGCTCACTGCCGACGGCTACGACGCCCGTGCGGTCGTGGCCGGTTCGCAGGACGCCGGTGCCGCGCTGAAGGAGATCAAGGAACGGGTCAGGGGCGTGCCGGACGGCGGGATCGGCGCCGGGCTGCTGCGGTACGCGAACGCGGCCGCGGCGGGCCTGTTCGCCTCCGGCGACCGCCCGGAGATCCTCTGGAACTACCTCGGCCGGCAGACCGTCGCCGTGCGGTCGGACTGGGGCCCGGCGGAGGAGTCCGACGCGCTGGCCGTCGGTCCCGAGCCGGACGCGCCGCTCGCCCATCCGCTCCAGATCGACGCGGAGGTGGAGCACGGCCCGGACGGGCCGGAGCTGGTCGCCTCCTTCGTGTGGGCGGGCGAGGCCCTGCCCGAGGGCACGGCCCGGGCGCTGGCGGACGGCTGGCAGGCCGCGCTGGAGGTGCTGGCCGCGTGGGCGGCCGGCGGCACCACGGCCGGCCACACCCCGTCCGACCTCGACCTGCTCGACCTCGACCAGCACCAGATCACCATGCTCGAAGAAATGTGGAGGGCCCAGCAGTGACGCAGGCTCGTATCGAGGACATGCTGCCGCTGTCCCCCCTGCAGCAGGGCATGCTGTTCCACTCCGTCTACGACGACGGGGCGGCCGACGTGTACACCGTGCAGGTGTCGGTGGGACTCACGGGCCCGGTCGACGCCGACCGGATGGAGCGGGCGGCCGTGGCGCTGCTGCACCGGCACCCGAACCTGCGGGCCGGGTTCTGGCACGAGGGTGTGCCGCAGCCGGTGCAGTTCGTACCGGCCGAGATCGCCTTCCGGGTGGAGCGGGCCGATCTGCGCGAAGGCGCCGGCGCGGCCTCGCCGGCGGACCGGCTGGCCGGGCTGCGGCGGGCGGAGCTGGCCCGCCGGTTCGAGCTGCACCGGCCGCCGCTGCTGCGGATGGTGCTGGCGCGGCTGGCCGAGGACGACGTCCGGCTGGTGATCACGGTCCATCACATCCTGGTGGACGGCTGGTCGATGCCGCTGCTCGTGGGTGATCTGCTGGCGCTGTACGCGGCGGACGGGGACGCGTCCGGGCTGCCGCCGGTGCGGCCGTACCGCGCGTATCTGAAGTGGCTGAAGGAGCAGGACGGGCCGGCGGCGGAAGCTGCCTGGCGGGACGCGCTCGCCGGGGTGGCGGAGCCGACGCTGGTCGCGGAGCCGGATCCGGCGCGGGCCCCGGTGCGGCCCGGTGTGCGGGCGCTGGAACTCTCGGAGGAGGCGACGGGGCGGCTGACGGCCGCGGCGCGGCGTCTCGGCACGACGCCGAGCACGCTCGTGCAGGCTGCCTGGGGACTGCTCGTCGGCGGTCTGACCGGCCGCCAGGACGTGCTGTTCGGGCTCACGGTGTCCGGTCGCCCGGACGAGATACCGGGCGTCGAGTCGATGCTCGGCCTGTTCATCACGACGGTGCCGGTGCGGCTGACGGTCCGCCCCGACGAGACGGTCGAGGAGCTGCTGCGCCGCTTCCGCGACGAGCAGAACGGGCTGCTCGCCCACCACCACCTCGGGCTGCGGCTGATCCGCCGGCAGGGCGACGCCGGGGAACTGTTCGACACCCTCGTGGTCATCGAGAACTACCCGGTGGACCCGGCCGCGCGGGAGACCGTCGCCGCCGGGGTGCGGGTGACCGGCGTGGAGGCGGAGGACGCCACCCACTACCCGCTGACGCTCGCGGTGTCCCTGGACGAGCGGGCGACGCTGCGTCTGGAGTACCGCCCGGACGTGTTCGACGACCGGCGGGCGGGCCTGATCGCCGACCGTCTGGCCCATGTCCTCGAACGGATCGCGGCCGAGCCGGGTACGACGGTCGGGGCACTGGGTCTGCTGCCGGAGGCGGAGCTCGCGCGGGTCCGGCGGAGCTGGCGGGGAACGGTGCGGGACGTGCCGGCGGGCACCGTGGCCGATGTGTTCGCGGCTCGCGCGGCCCGTACTCCGGACGCGGTCGCGGTCGTGTGCGGGGGTGTGTCGCTCACGTTCGCGGAGGTGGACGAGCGGTCGGCGCGGCTCGCGGGCCTGTTGGCGGCGCGGGGCGTGGGGCCGGAGTCGGTGGTGGCGCTGGCGGTGCCGCGTTCTGCGGAGACGGTGGTGGCGATCCTCGCCGTCCTGCGGGCCGGCGGCGCCTATCTGCCGCTGGACCTGGACTATCCGGCCGACCGGCTCGGTCTGATGATCGAGGACGCGCGACCGGTGTGCGTGGTGACCACGGCGCGGGGCGCCGCGCTGCTGCCGCCGGCCGGTGACGGCGCGGAGCGGCTGGTGCTCGACGCCCCGGGGACGGCCGCCGCACTCGCGGCGGAGCCGGCCCGGTTCGTGTCCCCCGAGGTCGCGGACGGACACCCGGCGTACGTCATCTACACCTCCGGTTCGACCGGCCGGCCCAAGGGCGTCGTGCTGACTCACGGCGGTCTGTCCAACCTGTACGCGAACCACGTCGCCGATGTGTTCGGCCCCGTGGTGGAGGCGACCGGGGGCCGCGGTCTGCGGGCGCTGCACTCGGCGTCGTTCAGCTTCGACACGTCCTGGGAGCAGCTGTTCTGGCTGATCGCCGGGCACGAGCTGCACGTCCTGGACGAGACGGAGCGGCGGGACGCCGAATTCGTGGTCCGCTATGTCCGCGAACACCGGGTGGACACAATGGACGTGACGCCGACGTACGCCCTCGGGCTGCTCGACCAGGGGTTGCTCGACCCGGCCCTCCACCGGCCGGCGCTGCTGCTGCTCGGCGGCGAGGCCGTGCCCGAGGCGCTGTGGTCGGCGGTGCGGGCGGCGACCGGTGTCATGTCGGTGAACCTGTACGGGCCGACCGAGTACACGGTGGACGCGCTGGCGGCCGATCTGGCGTCCTGCGCCACCCCGGTGGTGGGCCGGCCGATCGGGAACACCCGCGCCTATCTGCTCGACGCGGCGCTGCGGCCGGTGCCGGCCGGGGCGACCGGTGAGCTGTATCTGGCCGGACACGGCACCGCGCGCGGATACCTGGGCCGGTTCGCGCTGACCGCCGAGCGGTTCGTCGCCGACCCGTACGGCCCGCCGGGGACCCGGATGTACCGCACCGGCGACCTGGCGCGGCTGCGGTCGGACGGGGAGATCGAGTACCTCGGCCGGGCCGACGACCAGGTGAAGATCCGGGGCTTCCGGATCGAGCCGGGCGAGGTGGAGTCGGCGCTCGCGGCGGTCGACGGGGTCGGCGCCGCCGCGGTGGTGGTGCGCGAGGACACGCCGGGGGTGAAGCGGCTCGTCGGCTATGTCACGGGTTCCGTCGAACCGGCGGCGGTCCGTGCGGAGTTGGCCCGGCTGCTGCCGGACCACTTGGTGCCCGCGGCGGTGGTGGTCCTGGACGCGCTGCCGTTCACGGTCAACGGCAAGCTGGACCGCGCCGCCCTTCCCGCGCCCGTCTTCGGCGGCTCGGCGGGATCACGGGAGCCGCACGGGGAGCGGGAGGAGGCCCTGTGCCGGGTCTTCACCGACGTCCTCGGGCTGGCCTCGGTGGAAGTGGACGACGACTTCTTCGAGCTGGGCGGCGACAGCATCGTCTCGATCCAGCTGGTGACCCGGGCCCGCAAGGAGGGCCTGGTGCTGACCCCGCGCGACGTGTTCGAGCGACGGACGGTGGCGGCTCTCGCGGCAGCGGCCCGCACGCCGGAGGAGAGCGCGGCATCCGTGTCGACGGTCGGCGCGGACGCCCCGCTGCCGGAGCTCGACGAGGCCGGCCGGACGGTCCTGGCGCGGGTGTTCCCGGACGCCGAGGAGGTGCTGCCGCTGGCTCCGCTGCAGGAGGGGCTGTACTTCCACGCGCAGTACGACGACCGCGCGCTCGACGTCTACCTGATGCAGAACTTCGTCGAGCTGCGGCATGTCGTGGACACGGCCGCCCTGCGCTCCGCCTTCGACGCCATGCTGCGACGGCATCCGAACCTGAGGGCGGGGTTCTGGCACGAGGGCCTGCCGGAGCCGGTGCAGGTGGTCCCGGCGGCGTGGGAGCTGCCGTGGGAGGTGCGTGATCTGACCGGCCTGGACCGCGCTGCCCAGGACGAGGCTCAGCGGGAGTTCTCGCTGGCGGACGCGGCGACCCGGTTCGACCTGGCGGCGCCGCCGCTGATGCGGGTGACGCTGCTGAAGTTCGCCGAGGACCGTTGGATGCTGTGTGTGACGCAGCATCACATCCTCACGGACGGCTGGTCGGAGTCGCTGTTCTTCGAGGAGCTGTTCACGCTGTACGGGGCCGGTGGCCGCGAGGAGGTGCTGCCACCCGTCACCCCGTACCGGGACTACCTGCGCCGGCTCGCCGCCACCGACAGGGACGCGTCCCGGGAAGCCTGGCGCGCGCATCTGTCGGGGCTCGACCAGGGGACCCTGGTCGCCCCTGCGGATCCGGCGCGGCGTCCGGTGACCGCCGAGGTGGTCGACATCGCGCTCGGGGAGGAGACCAGCGACCGGCTGCGGTCGTTCGCCCGGGGCTGCGGCGTCACCCTGAACACGGTGCTTTCGGCGGCATGGGCGCTGTCGCTGTCCGGGACGACCGGCCGGGACGACGTGGTGTTCGGCGCGACGGTCTCGGGCCGGCCGGCGGACGTGCCGGGCGTGGACCGGATGATCGGCATGTTCATGAACACGCTGCCGTTCCGGGTGAGCGTGCGTCCCGGGGAGCCGCTGCGAGATCTCCTCGTCCGCATGCAGGGCGAGCACGCGGAGCTGCTGCCGCACCACTACCTGGGGCTCGGTCCGATCCAGCAGGGCACCGGCATCGGGCAGCTCTTCGACACGCTGTACGTCTTCCGGAACACCCCGCTGGACGACGCGGCGCGCGAGGAGGCCGTGGAGCGGCACCAGATCGGCTGGACGCACAGCGTCGACGGCACCCACTACCCGCTGACGCTCGCCGTCACCCCGGAGCGTTCGCTCGCACTGAGCCTGGCGTACCGGCCCGATCTCTACGACCGGGCGACCGCGGAGCGGCTCGCGGGCCGGCTGCGGCTGCTCGTGGAGCAGTTCGCCGCGGGCGGGGCGGTTCCGGTGGGCCGGCTGCGGACGCTGGAGCCCGCGGAGCGGGCCGAACTGCTCTCCCTGGGCGACGACATGGGGCACGAGGTCCCGGACGTGCCGCTGGTGGAGCTGTTCGCCCGGCAGGTCGTACGGACTCCGGAGGCCACCGCGCTGGTCTTCGAGGACGAGCGGCTGACCTACGCGCAGCTGGACGAGCGGGCCAACCGGCTGGCACGGGCGCTGATCGCGCGCGGCGCCGGTCCCGAGCGGTTCGTGGCGCTCGGGCTGCCGCGTTCGGCGGACTTCGTGGTGGCGCTGTTCGCCGTGCTCAAGGCGGGGGCCGCGTATCTGCCGCTGGACCTGGACCACCCGGTGGACCGGCTCGCCGCGATGGTCGAGGACGCGCGCCCGCTGTGTCTGCTGACGGTGGACGCGGTACGCGGCGCGGTCCCGGTCGTGGACGGCGTGCCGACCCTGGTCCTGGACGAGCCGGCGACCGTCGCCGCACTGGCCGGGCTGTCCGGTGCGCCCGTCGCGGAGGAGGAGCTGGCCGAGCCGCGCGACGGCGGGCACCCGGCGTACCTGATCTACACCTCCGGTTCCACGGGCCGGCCCAAGGGCGTCGTTGTGCCGGGCTCCGGCCTGGTCAACATGCTGCTGAACCACCGGGAGCGGATCTTCGACCCCGCGGTGAAGACGGCGGGCGGCCGCCGGATGCGCGTCGCCCACACGGTGTCGTTCGCGTTCGACATGTCGTGGGAGGAGTTCTTCTGGCTGGTCGACGGGCACGAGGTGCACGTCATCGGCGAGGAGCTGCGTCTCGACCCGGCGGCGCTCACGGCGCACTACGACCGCGTCGGCATCGACGTCGTCAACGTGACTCCCTCGTACGGGCAGCAGCTCGTCGACGCGGGTCTCCTCGACGAGGGACGGCACCGTCCGGCGCTCGTGCTGCTCGGCGGCGAGGCGGTACCGGACTCCCTCTGGTCGCTCCTGGAGGAGACGGAGGGCACGATGGGCTACAACCTGTACGGCCCCACCGAGTACACGATCAACGCCCTCGGTGCCTACGTCGACGACAGCGTCTCCTCGTGTGTGGGGCGGCCGATCCTCAACACCCGTGCCTATGTGCTCGACAGCGCGCTGCGGCCGGTGCCGCGCGGGGTGCCGGGCGAGCTGTACCTGGCGGGGGCCGGCCTCGCCCGCGGGTACTTCGCCCGCCCGGCGGCGACCGCGGAGCGGTTCGTGGCGGACCCCTTCGGCGAGCCCCGCACCCTCATGTACCGCACCGGCGACCTCGTGCGGTGGCGGGAGGACGGGCAGATCGACTATCTGGGCCGGGCCGACCACCAGGTGAAGATCCGCGGATTCCGCATCGAGCTGGGCGAGATCGAGTCGGCGCTCGCCTCCGCGCCGGAGGTGGCGGCCGCCGCGGTGGTCGTGCACACGGGCGCGAACGGGGTGAGGCGGCTCGTCGCCTACACCGTGCCCGCCTCGGGCACGGTCCGCACCGGCGCGGAGGCGGACACGGCGGCGCTGCGCGCCCGGCTGTCGGCGACGCTTCCCGAGTTCATGGTGCCCTCGGCGTTCGTCGAGCTGCCGGCGCTGCCGCTGACCGTGAACGGCAAGGTGGACCGGGTCGCGCTGCCCGCGCCGGAGTTCGCGGACGCGGGCGGCGGCCGTCCGCCGAAGGACGCCCGGGAGGAGCTGCTCTGCGGCGTCTTCGCCGAGGTGCTGGGTCTGGAGCGGGTCGGTGTGGAGGACAACTTCTTCGAACTGGGCGGGCATTCGCTGCTCGCGATGCGGCTCGTCGGCCGCGTCCGCGAGGAGCTGGGCGTGCCCGTCCAGGTCGGTACGGTGATGTCGGCGCCGACGGTCGCGGACCTGGCCGCCCGGATCGGCTCGGACGCCCGGAGCGACGCGCTGCGGGTGCTGCTGCCCCTGCGCGAACGCGGCACGAGGGAACCGCTGTTCTGCTTCCACCCCGCGTCGGGCTTCAGCTGGCAGTACACGGGCCTGCTGCGTCACCTCGACGCGGACCGGCCGCTGTACGGGGTGCAGTCGCCGGGCCTGTCGGGCGTGCTGCCCGACGTGTCCGACGCGGCGGAGCTGGCCGAGGTGTACCTCGCGGCGATCCGGGAGGTGCAGCCGGAGGGTCCGTACCACTTCGCCGGCTACTCCTTCGGCGGGACGGTGGCCCACACGCTCGCGTCGATGCTCCAGGAGCGGGGTGAGGAGGTCGCCTTCCTCGCCCTGCTCGACGCCTCTCCGCCGGAGCGGGACGACTGGTCCTACCTCGACGCGCCGGACTGGCGCGAGAGGCTGGAACGGGAGGAGAGCGGCTTCCTGCTCTCCATAGCCGGACCGGGCGAGTTCCGGGACACGGAGAGCGGGACGCTCGACCGTGCGGAGGCGGTCGCGGCGATCCGGGACAGCCGGGGTCTGCTGGCCGGGTTCGACGAGTCGCTGCTGCGGGCGATCGTCGACACCAACGTGCACTGCGTGCGGCTGCTGTCCCGCAGCACGACCCGTCGTTTCCGCGGCGACGTGCTGTTCTTCACCGCCGCTCGTACGACCCCCGCGACGGAGCTGCCGGCGCTGGTGTGGCCGGAGTTCGTCTCCGGGACGCTCACCGAGCACGTTCTGGACCGTGGTCACGACGAGCTGATGGCGCCCGAGGCGCTGGCGGAGATCGGTCCGCTGCTCGACGCGGCGCTGCGGGCGGCGAGCCGGCCGCTGGGCGCCGCCACGCACACGCGGAAGGAGGAGGCGTGAGAGACGCCGACGCGTCCCGCGGGGAGTTCGCGGGCCACACGGCCCTGGTCACCGGCGCCGCGCAGGGCATCGGGGAGGCGGTGGTGCGCGCGCTCGCCGAGCGCGGGGCCACCGTCGCCGCGACCGACCGCTCGGCGGACGAGCTGGTGCGGACGGTCGCACGGCTGACCGACCGCACGGCCGGGGACCGGACGGCCGGACGGGTCGTGCCGTACCGGCTCGACGTCACCGACCCCGACGGCGTGGCATGTGCGGTGGAGCGCGTCACGCGCGAACTCGGCCCCGTCGACACCCTGGTGAACGTCGCCGGGGTGCTGCGGACCGGCTCCGCGCTGGAGACCACCGACCGTGAGTGGGCGGACGTCTTCGCCGTCAACACCACCGGCGTGTTCCACCTGTCGCGGGCCGTCGTCGCCGGCATGGCGGCGCGCGGCTCGGGTTCCGTGGTGACCGTCGCCTCCAACGCCGCCGGCATCCCCCGCGCGGGGATGAGCGTGTACGCCGCCTCCAAGGCGGCCGCCGTCGCCTTCACCAAGTGTCTGGGCCTGGAGGTCGCCGCCCGAGGCGTGCGCTGCAACGTCGTCTGTCCCGGCTCCACCGACACGCCCATGCAGCGTTCGCTCTGGGACGGGACCGAGGTCCCGCGCAGCGTCATCGACGGGGACCTCGCGGCCCACCGCACCGGCATCCCGCTGGGCCGCGTCGCCCGACCGGAGGACATCGCGGAGGCCGTCGTCTTCCTCGCGTCCGACCGGGCCCGTCACATCACCATGCAGGACCTGTACGTCGACGGCGGGGCCACCCTCCGCTGACGGCCCGCCTGCCGCACACCCCGGCGCCGAAGCCCCGCGCACCGTCCCGGTCGCGCCGCCCCTCGCGCGCCCCACCCCCACTTCTCACCAAGGAGTTCACCCGTGTCGACGGTCCCTCAGGTCGCCGCGCTCCCGTCCGCGCCCGGCGTTCCGCTCCCGACCCAGTCCACCGCCCCGCCCGTCGGCCCCGCCACCACGCGGGCCACCGTACCGGGCCGTGCCGCCGCGCCGAGCGCCGCCGCCGGGCCGACGCCGCGCCCGCCCGCCGGGCCGCCGGTCTCCTCGCCGGTCTCGGAGGGCACCGTCGGCGCCGCCACCGCTCTGCTCGACGCCTACCGTCCGGGCGACAGGTTCCTCGCCACCCCGACCCGCACCATGCTGGCCCACGGCGTGCTGCACGAGGTCCCGCACGGTGCGCGCCCGGTCGCCGAACGCGTCGCGGCCGCGCTCTCCGAGGCCCGCGCCCGACGGCAGGCTTCCCACGTCGTCATGGGCGCCATCCCCTTCGACCAGGACGCGCCGGCCGCGCTCGTCGTGCCGCAGACCGTGCGCATCGGGCCGGCGCTCGCCTCCGACCCGCTCGTCGCGCTGCCCACCACGGCGCCGGGAGCCGCGGGCTGGACGGTGCGACCCGTGCCCGGGGCCGAGGTGTACGGCCGGGGTGTCGCCGCCGCCGTCGACCGCATGTGGAAGGGCGAGTTCAGCAAGGTGGTGCTCGCCCGCACCCTGGAGCTGACCGGTCCCGACGAGCCGGACACGGCCGCGATGGTGCGGCGGCTCGCCCGCCGCGACCCCGGCGGCTACACCTTCGGCCTCCCCGTCGGACCGGACCGCACCCTGCTCGGCGCCAGCCCGGAACTGCTCGTGTCCCGGCTGGGCGACCGGCTGGTCTCCAACCCCTTGGCCGGCTCGACCCCGCGCAGCGCGGACCTCGCCGAGGACGTGCGTCGGGCCGCCGCCCTGCTCGACTCCGCCAAGGACCTGCACGAGCACGCGGTCGTCGTCGACGCCGTGCACCAGAACATGGCCCCCTACTGCTCCTCGATCGACGTGCCCGCCCGGCCGTCGCTGATCCGCACCGCCACCATGTGGCACCTGTCCACCACCATCACCGGCGTCCTCGCCCACCCGGAGGTGTCCGCCCTGGAGGTCGCCTCCTCGCTGCACCCCACCCCGGCGATCTGCGGCACTCCGACGCCGCTCGCCCGCAAGGTCATCCGGGAGACGGAGCCCTTCGACCGCGGATTCTTCACCGGCATCAGCGGCTGGGGCGACGCCGACGGCAACGGCGAATGGGTCGTCACCATCCGCTGCGCCGAGGCGGCCGGGCGGACACTCCGTCTGTACGCGGGCGCCGGTGTCGTCGCGGCCTCCGAGCCCGAGGCGGAGACCGCGGAGACCGCCGCCAAGTTCCGTACCTTCCTGGACGCCGTAGGAGCCGAGCTGTGACCGCACCGACCGAGACGGGTCGTACTGAGACGGGTCGTACTGAGACGGGTCGTACTGAGACGGGTCGTACTGAGACGGGTCGTCACCGCACCCGCCGTACCGACGACTCCGGCGCCGAAACCCGCCGCACCGACACCAGCTCCACCGGCACCCGCGGCACGGACACCAGCGCCGACACCGCGCCGTACACCGCGCCGACCTGGCCCGACGCCTTCGCCGAGCGCTACCGTGCGGCCGGCTGGTGGCAGGGGGAGACGTTCGGCGCGATGCTCCGCGCCCGGGCCGGGGAGCACCCCGACCGCGTCGCCGTCGTCGACCGCGCCGGGCCCGACGGTGCCCGGAGAGTTTGGACGTACGCGGACCTCGACCGCCGCGCCGACCGGCTCGCCGCGGGACTCGCGGCCCGCGGCATCGGAACGGGCGACAAGGTCGTCGTCCAGCTTCCCAACGTGGCCGAGTTCCTCGAAGTGGTCTTCGCCCTCTTCCGGTTGGGCGCGCTGCCCGTCTTCGCGCTGCCCGCGCACCGCGAGTCGGAGATCTCCTACTTCTGCTCCTTCACGGAGGCCGCCGCCTACGTCATCCCCGACGTCCACGCGGGCTTCGACCACCGGACGCTCGCGACCACGGTGCTCGCCCGCTGCCCGTCGCTCCGGCACGTCTTCGTCGTCGGCGAGGACGCGGGACCCTTCGAGGCGCTCTCCGACGTGCCCGCGGAACCCCTCCCCCTCGCCGACCCCGATCCGTCCGGCACGGCCTTCCTCCAGCTCTCCGGTGGCAGCACGGGCGTGCCCAAGCTGATCCCGCGCACCCACGACGACTACCTGTACTCGCTGCGCGGCTCCGTGGAGATCTGCGACGTCGACGCGGACAGCGTGTTCCTGTGCGTGCTGCCCGCCGCCCACAACTTCCCGCTCTCCTCACCCGGTTCACTGGGCACGCTGTACGCGGGCGGCCGGGTGGTGATGTGCCCGCAGCCCACCCCCGAGGCGGCGTTCCCGCTGATCCAGGACGAGGGCGTGACGATCACGGGTCTGGTACCCCCGCTCGCGCTCGTCTGGATCGACGCCGCGCCCCGCTCCGCCTACGACCTGTCCAGCCTCGACGTGCTGCTCGTCGGCGGCGCCAAGCTGAGCGAGGAGGCCGCCCGCCGGGTCCGGCCCGCACTGGGCTGCACGCTCCAGCAGGTCTTCGGTATGGCCGAGGGCCTGGTCTGCTACACCCGCCTGGACGACGCCCCGGAGACGGTCGTCACCACGCAGGGACGGCCGATCTCCCCGGACGACGAGATCCGGGTCGTCGACGACGAGGACGAGGACCTGCCGGTCGGGACGACGGGCCACCTGCTGACCCGGGGCCCGTACACCATCCGCGGCTACTGGAACGCGCCCGAACACAACGCCCGCGCCTTCACCGAGGACGGTTTCTACCGCACCGGCGACCTCGTCCGGCTCACCCCGAGCGGCCACCTGGTGGTCGAGGGGCGTGCCAAGGACCAGATCAACCGGGGCGGCGAGAAGATCGCGGCCGAGGAGGTGGAGAACCACCTGCTCGCCCACCCCTCGGTCCACGACGCCAACGTGGTGTCGGAGCCCGACCCCTACCTGGGCGAGCGCAGCTGCGCGTACGTGATACGGCGTCAGGGCGCCCCCGAGGTCAAGGCGCCGGCCCTGCGGCGTTTCGTACGGGAGCGCGGCCTGGCGGCGTACAAGGTGCCCGACCGGATCGTCTTCGTCGAGGTCTTTCCCACGACAGGGGTCGGGAAGATCTCGAAGAAGCACCTCCGCGCCGGTGGACCGGCCTCATGACGCGCTGAAAGCGCCCGCCTCGGTGCAACCGGGCTCGGTGCGACCCGATCCCCCTTCACCCACCCGCCCACGTACCCGCGTACCCACGTACCCACGTACCCGCGTACCCACGTACCTCCGAACGGATCTCCCTCCCCATGACCCTCCCCAGCGTCCCGCCGTACCCCATGCCCCGTCCCGATGATCTGCCGGCCAACCGGGTGGACTGGACCGTCGACCCGGACCGGGCCGTACTCCTCGTGCACGACCTCCAGAACCACTTCCTCGCCCCCTTCGACGCCGAGGCGGAGCCGCTCACCGCCCTGCTCGGCAACCTCCGGCGCCTCCGCGAGGGGGCCGCAGGACGCGGAGTACCCGTCGTGTACACCGCGCAGCCCGGCGGTCAGACGGCCGAACAGCGCGGTCTGCAGCAGGACTTCTGGGGTCCTGGCGTCCCGGCGGACCGGGCGGCGGTGGCGATCGCGGAGGCCGCCGCGCCGGAGCCGGACGACATCCTGCTGACGAAGTGGAAGTACAGCGCCTTCGTCCGCACCGACCTGGAGGAACGGTTGCGGGCGTGGGGACGCGACCAGCTCGTGCTGACCGGCGTGTACGCCCACATCGGGGTGCTGATGACGGCGTGTGACGCCTGGATGAGGGACATCCAGACCTTCGTCGTCGCGGACGCCGTCGCCGACTTCTCGGAGGAGGACCACCACATGGCCCTGCGCTGGGCGGCCGGCCGCTGCGCGGTCGTCACCACGAGCGACCGGGTGTTCTGAACCCGGGTGGCCTACGCGTGCGGCTCGTCGCGCCCGTCGCGACGAGCCGCGCCCCGGTGACGGCGTCCACGGCGTGAAGGGCCTTGCTGTACCCGGGCGCCTCCCGTGCGACCGGGTGCTGCCGTGGTGGAGCTGCCACCGCGCCCTTCGGCGTTCTGGGTACCGCGACCGCGCGGAGTTGAGTACGAGCGCTCACGCCGCAGTGACCCCCGACGTCGACGATGGAGACTCGTCGACACGAAGGAGGCACCCCATGCTCAGCCGCATCGCCGACGTCCTGGTCCCCGCCGTAGGGCGCCTCGCCGTGACCATGAACGCCCGGGCCGAACTGGTGCCCGGCAGCATCATCGCCGCGAACCACACCTCGCTCGCCGACCCGGCCATCGTGCTCGCCGCGCTCCGCCGACTCGGTGTCTCGCCCGTCGTCATGGCCGCCGCCGGACTGTGGCGCATCCCCTTCCTCGGCCAGGCCCTGGCCCGCGAAGGCCACATCCCCGTGATCCGCGACGACCGCCGTGCCTCGGACTCCCTCGACCTGGCCGCGAGGGCCCTGGACGAAGGACGCCTCGTCCTCATCTACGCCGAGGGCGGCATCCCGCGCCGCACCGACTCCGGCGAAGCGCCTCCTCTCCCCTTCCGCAGCGGCCTCTCGCGCCTCGCGTACCGCACCGGCGCGCCCGTCGTCCCCGTGGGCCAGGCCGGTGCGCGCCGCGTCACCTCGGGCAGCGCGGCGAAGCAGCTCGCCGGGGTGGCCACCGCGCCCCTGCGTCGCCCGGGACTGCACGTCCACGTGGGCGCACCGCTCACGCTGACCGGGGACTACGCGGAGCGCACGGCCCAGGCCCACACGGCGGTGACCGCTGCCTGGAGGACCGCGGTCGACCGCCTCGGCTGACCTCTCCGCCGCGGCAGAGCCCGGTCCGTCCGCCGAAGCTCCCCATGTGCGGCCGCTCGGGCTCCCGGGGCCGATGGACGCCCCGCCGTACGCCGCTGTGTGCGGGTCAGTGCGGTGGGAGACGCGGTGGGTGGTCGTCGGCCGAGCCGGCGGCCGCGGCCGGCCCCAGCAGGCGGTGGGCGTCGAGCGCGAGGGTGAGTCGCACCAGGTCGCGGGGGCGGGACAGCGCGAGGCCGGTGACCTGCTCGACGCGGCGCAGGCGGTTCAGGACGGTGTTGCGATGACAGAACATGCGCCGCGCCGCCTGGGCGGTGGAGCCACCGCATTCGATCCACACGCCGATGCTGTCGAACAGCAGGTCGCGGTCGGCCGGCTCCAGGTCGTACAGGGGCCGCAGCACCTGGCGGACGAGTTCGTCGGACAGGTCGGGGCGCGAGACCAGCAGTCCGTCGGGCAGGCGGGAGTCGAGGCGGGCGATCTCCCCGTCGCCCCGGCAGGTGCGGAGCGCGAGCCCGGCCATCTCGCGCGCGCGGGCCAGACCCTCCAGGCCGGGGACGACCAGACTGATCCCGATCCGGAGACCCTTGCCGCCCACCAGGCCGGCGGCGAACGCCTCCAGCGGCCGGTCGCCCAAGTGCGCGACGAGGACGGCTCGTTGCCCCCAGGCGTGTCGCAGGACGCGGATGCCCGTCAGCTCCGGTGCCGCCGGTGGCACACGGCCGTACGGAGGTGTCGCCTCGACGACCGCCACCGCGTACCGGCCGGTGAGCGGCAGATCGAGGATGCCGGCCGCGCTCCGGCTGAACTCGGGTTCGGGGCGCTTCTCCAGCAGGGCGGCGAGGATCAGGCGAACGCGTTCGGCGTGCCGCCCGGCGGCCCCGTCGACGACCTGCCGGTAGGCGTCGGCGACCAGGACGGCGTCGCGGTCGTTGCTCTTCCACACCAGCTCGGCGACGTGCACGAGACGGCGGACGTCGCCCAGGCCGTCCCGTTCCACCACGCCGATCATCCCTCTCCAGACCTGGGATCCGGCGACACGGAAGGCATGCAGGACCTCGTCCAGGGGGCGGCCCTGTTCCGCGCGCCGCACGCCGAGCTCTCGGGTGAACCGCTCGACGTCCACGATCCTGCTCGGATCCACGCCGGTCTCCAAGCTGTGGCGGATCCCGGCGCCCACGTTCTGGCGCACGTCGGGCGGCGCGAGGACGGGGTCGGCGTAGTACGGCACCTCGGCGCGGATGGCCTCCAGAACGGCGTCCGTGAACTCCGTGCCGTATCCGAGAAGCCGCCGGCACACGCTGTCGAAGAGCTCGGCGGAGGAGGGGTCCATGGCGTCGCCGGGGGCGGAACTACGGTACATGGACGCTCCTGGTGGACGGGGTGCGAAGCACCACGCGGGGTGACGGCATGCCGCGGCGCCGTGAGCAGCGGCCGCGCGCCCGACCCGACGCGCGGCCGCACGGAACACGGCGAGCCCTTCACCTGTCGGGCCACCACAGGCGCAGGGCGGGCAGCGTCCTTCCCGGCGGGCAACATGCTAAGCGGTCGGTCACCGAGCGGCGCGGTCTCGACCGGATCGTGATGATTCCGGATCCGAACCCCCTCACGTCAGCGACCGCCCCGCCGCCCACTCCTCCCCGGCGCCCGGCTCCGGCTCTGTCCACCTACGGGCTCGCTTGCCCGGCCGACGTTTCAGTCGTACGACGCCCGGCCCCCGCGCTGGTCACGGCGCGCGAGTGACCTCGTCGTGCCACTCGGCCTCCGGGCGGGATTCGCCCGCGCGGCCGAGGTCGAGGACGTACTGCTCTCGGGTAGGGCACTGCGCCCACGCCTGCGTCAGAAGCTCCGGGCTCGCGTCGCCTGCGAGCTGCCGGAGGGTCTGGTCGTAGTAGTCGCTGGTCGCCCGGCGTCCGACCCACCAGGCCGTGCCTTCGTAGAGGCCCGGCTGGGGCAGGTCCATCGTCCCGGCGGGACCGAGGGCGAGTTGGCCGATGACGAGGATCCCGGTCTCGGAATCGAGCGTCACGGGTGTGTGGCCTTCGGCATCCGCGGGCGGCGGGGGCGCTGATTCCCACAGGCGGATCGCGACGCGAACGCGGATGTCCGGCTGGAGGCTGTACAGATACAGGTGGTAGCCGTCGCCGGCCACGACATGGTCGCGCGCCGCCCGGAATGCCTCGTCGTCGCCCAGGATGGCGTCGGCGTCGTAGACCTCGACGAAGCCGCGGTCCGGGCGGGCGGAGACAGCGAACTCGGCGATGGGTCGCACCAGGAGGAGTCCCCTTCGTCGAGGGGTTGCGCCCTCAGCGACCACGGCGAAGCCACTGACGCGCGGCGGCCAGCGTCACCTCGGTGTCGTCGCTCCATGAACAGACTTCCAGCCACGACAGATAGCCGCCCTGTGCGAAGACAAGGACCTCGCCAGGGCACTCGCCGGCCTCCGTGACCAGACGCGCTTCGGCCACCACTGCCGTGCCGGGGCCGCTGGACGCGGGCGCCACCTTGCCGGGGTCGAGGGCGAAGTAGGCGGTACCGCACCCGCACGTACAGCGCTCTCGCACCCTGAGGTGGGGAACCTGTTGCCGGAGCGCCACCTCGATCGGACCGTCCGAGTTCAGGACCACGGCCAGCACGTCGGCCACGTCGGCAGGCAGGCTCTCGGTCATGACGTCACCGTATCCGACCGCTCTCCTCGGGGTTCGCGGCAGCGAGGTCGTCGGCCCGCGGAGCGGCGTCACAGTGTCGGAGCCGCGGGGGCGAAGGGGCCGTCCAGGGCGGCCCATTGGAGGAGCAGGATCGTCTTGCCGTCGGTGATGCGCCCGTCGCGGGTCATGGCGAGGGCTTCGGCGAAGGGGAGTTCGAGGACCTCGATGTCCTCGCCGTCCTCTTCGAGTCCGCCGCCGGTCCCGGTCCGGTCGGCCGGGGTGTAGGGCGCGGCGAAGAAGTGGAGGCGCTCCGTGACGGAGCCGGGGCTCATGAAGGCGTCGAGTACATGGGTGAGCGGGCCCAGGGTGATGCCGAGCTCCTCGGCGCTCTCGCGGCGGACGGCGGCCGGCGGGTCGTCCGCGTCGAGCAGCCCGGCGGCGGCTTCGACCAGCATGCCGTCGGGGTGGTCGTTGACGTAGGCCGGGTAGCGGAACTGCCGGGTGAGCAGGACGCACCGGCGCTCGGTGTCGTAGGGCAGGACGACCGCGCCGTTGCCCCGGTCGTAGGTCTCGCGCTGCTCGGTGACCCAGCGGCCGTCGCGGCGGCGGTAGTCGAAGGTGGTGCGGCGCAGGACGTGCCAGCCCTGGGAGGTGAGTTCGACGTCGCGGATCACGACGTCGGGGTTGCGGTCCAGCTCGCGACCCGCGCGGTCGAGGCCGGTGCGGCCGCGGTGGTCGGGGGTGTCGACGCCGGGACGGGGGCTCATGCGTACTCCTGCGGGGTGCGTGACGAGATCTGCGCGGCGTCGTGATGGACGGGCAGGAACGGACGGCGGACGAGGTCGCAGACCGCGGCCCGCGGTTCGGCCGCACCGCCGGAGGCACGGACCCCCGCAGCGAGGACGAGCCTGTGCCGGTCGGTCATGGCGCGCTACGATACATGCAGAAACGTGCAAGAACAGGAGAGAGTACGGATGCTGGCTGCCGAACGGCGCGACCACCTGCTGGATCTGCTCGCCCGCGAGGGCAAGATCGTCGCCAAGGACGTCGCCGCCGCCTTGGGGATCTCCGAGGACAGCGTCCGGCGCGACCTGCGCGATCTCGCCGGCGAGGGTCTGTGCCAGCGGGTCTACGGCGGGGCGCTGCCCGTCTCGCCCGCCGTGGCGGACTACCGGACCCGGCAGACCGTCGCCCCGGGCGGCAAGAGGAAGGTCGCGTCGGTGGCCGCCGGACTCGTACGGCCCGGCGGCGCCCTGATCCTCGACGGCGGTACGACGGCCCTCGCCGTCGTCCACGCACTCCCCCGGGACCTGGCCTGCACCGTGATCACGCACAGTCCGACGATCGCCGCGGCCCTGCTCGACCACCCCGAGGCGGAGATCTTCCTGCTCGGCGGCCGCCTCTTCAAGCACTCGGCGGTCGCCTGCGGCGCGGCGGCGGTCGAAGCCGCCCAGAACGTCTCCGCCGACCTCTGCTTCCTCGGCGTCACCGGCGTGCACCCCGACGCGGGACTGACCACCGGCGACGCCGAGGAGGCCGCGATGAAGCGCGCCCTGGCCGCACGGGCGGCGGACACCTATATCCTCGCCTCCTCCGAGAAGATCGGCACGGCATCGCGGTTCCGGGTCCTTCCGTGGGAGGAGATCAGCGGACTGATCACCGACGCGGCCCCGGACGGCCCCGTGATCGAGCAGCTGACGGCGCGCGGGGTCGAGGTCCTCGGGACCGGCTGACCGGCGCGGGACCGCACAGGCACGGTTCGCCCCGAGCTCGCGCCGACCGCGTGGCGCAGGCCCGGCGACGGAAGCCACCTCGAAACCGCCCACCGCCCTGACCAGCCGTCACCCATCGCCCCGGGCGACCCGCACACGCCACGGTGAGAGATCTCGATCAAGGCACCAACCAGCGCCGTTCACGGACAGTCGCGGTGCAACTGTCAACTATCTCTTCAGAGTTGCGCATATCGGGCGATATCCATAGATTTGTGGTAGGTGCCGATTATCCGGTGCGCCATCCACCCGTCTGTCGCGACTCGGCCGACGCGGCGTCCGGCCGACCCGACGTCCGACCGATCCGACGTTCGATCGACCCGACGTCCGACCGAGGGTTCACACGCCGAGCGGTCCCGATCCGGCAGACCTCAGATCCATAGGTGCCGTTACGACTGTCCGACGCGCGGCCGCGATGCCCCATCGCCGCTCCGGCCACGCGAGAGGCCCACGCGACTGCCTGGTTGCCCTCGGACGGAGAGAAGAGCCGAACCATGGCCAAGATCAAGGTGCTGCTCGAAACCCAAGCGTCACAGACCCAGCCCGAAGGATTCGGCGCCTTCCGGGAAGCCGTAGCCTCCGAGGCCACCGCTCTCGACCAGGCTCTGCCCGAACTCGACCTGGTGGCCGGGCTCGGGGTCGAGCCCGGCGAGAACTTCGTACCCGTCCCCATGTTCAGCCCGGCCCGGGAGGACGGCGAGTCCCCCGAGCCGCTGCGCTCCCTGCGGGAGTTCGCGGTTCCGGAGACCAACCCCGACATGGCGGCGACCTCGGTCGTGCTGCCGGTGGAGGTCGACCCCACCAAACTGGCGGAGCTGCGCGAGCGCGAGGGCGTGCGCGTGTGGGCCAGCTCCCCGCTCCACCTCTACGAGAACGAGGGCAGCCCGAACGAACCGGGCACCGACGTCGAGGCGAACGCGTTCGATCTCGCCCGCTCGCGCACCGGCCTCGACTGCCGGCCGTTCCGCCCCGGCGCCACCCTCGAGACCATCCGGGCACTGCTGGGCGTCGCCCGGCCGTGGCAGGAGGGCTTCCGAGGGCAGAACGTCGTCGTCGGCATCATCGACGAAGGCGTGAACGGGCATGTCTACCCCGTCTCCGGAGGATTCGCCCGCAACGGAGCGACCCTCCAGCCCGGGGCCGCCCCGATCACCAGTCACGGCTCGATGTGCGCCGCCGACATCCTCGTCGCGGCACCCGCGGCCAGGCTGTACGACTACCCCTTCCTCGGGCAGCCGGACTCCGGCGGAGCGCTGACCATGTTCCAGGCGGTCCTGGAGCACCGCAGGCTCGACGGCACGCCCCACCTGACGAACAACAGTTACGGGTTCACCGGCGTGCCTCGCCGCGAGCTCGCCCCCGGCCACGAGATCTGGGACCTCGACCACCCGCTGCACCGCAAGGTGCGCGAGGTCGTGGCCTCCGGCGCGGCGGCGTTCTTCGCGGCCGGCAACTGCGGCGTCCACTGCCCGAGCGGGAGCTGCGACCGCTCCGGCATCGGCCCCGGCCGCTCCGTCCACGCGTCCAACAGCCTCAGGGAGGTCATCACGGTCGCCGCGGTCAACAGCCAGCAGGAACGTGTCGGCTACTCCTCGCAGGGGCCCGGCATGTTCGAGTCGCAGAAGCCGGACTTCGCCTCGTACACGCACCTCTTCGGGAACTTCGGCCCGGGCCGCCCCGGCGGAGTGCCGGCGCCCCCGAGGTCGCCCTTCGACAACGGGACGTCGGCGGCCACACCGGTCGCGGCAGGGGTCGCGGCGATGCTGCTCTCCGCGTTCCCGGGACTCAGCCCACAGGAACTGCGCGAGGCCCTGCTGGCCGGCCTGATCAACACGACGGGCAAGGTCTGGGATCCGGGGTACGGGCGTGGCATCGTGAACGCCGCGGCGTCGTACTCGTTCCTCCTGCGGAAGCCCTGAGCCACGGGATCGATCCCGCGCGGCGGTGACCCCTGGCGCGGGATCGCCTCGGTCCGCCGCATACGCGTACCCCGTGAACCGCCCGAACCGAGAGGGTGTCGATGAAGTGGCTCCTGACGGTGCCGGCAGGCACCGACCTCGGCGACCTCGCGACGAAGCTGTCCGGTGTCGGCTGCACGCTGCTGGATTCCACCCCCGTGCCGATCGGTGACGACGAGATGGTCGTGGAGGCCGAGGGCCCAGAAGACCTGCCCACGCGCGTGGCCGGCCTCGGCCTCCCGGTCAAGGTGAATCCGAGTTCTCCGTTCGACCTGGGCGGCTAGGGAGGACCGCCCGTACCCGACGAGCCCGAGGACCGCGGAGCGACAGCTCCGACCGGTCCTCGGAGCGTGGCGCGTCGGCTCCGTGAGGCCCCGGACCATCGCTCCCCGCTCCGACGAGTCCCGGAGATGGGCGCGGCGCCCGTGACCGTGGCGCGGCGCTCCGTCGAGTCCTGGACCGTCGCGCGTCGGCTCCCGTACTCTCCGGACCGTGGCGCGGAGTCCTCGGACCATGGCGCGGCCGCGAACCGCCGCTCTGCCATCCTTGCTGCGTGCAGCCGCCCTCATCCGTGACGCCCGACGCCCCCGCCCCCATACGCGCCCCGCTCCTCACCCAGGAGTGGCTCGACCTGACCTTCATCCACTGGGCCGTCGACCCGGACGTCGTGGCTCCGCTGCTCCCCAGCGGGACGGTGCCCGACACGCACGAGGGAGTCACCTACGTCGGGCTCGTGGCCTTCCGGATGCACCGCGTCGGCTGGCTCCGGCTGCCCGGGGTGCCGTACCTCGGCTCGTTCCCCGAGACCAACGTGCGTCTGTACTCGGTCGACGCCCAGGGGCGGCGCGGTGTCGTGTTCCGGTCGATGGACGCGTCGCGGCTGATCCCGGTCGTGATGGGGCGGGCAGGCTTCCGGCTCCCGTACCTGTGGTCCCGGATGAGCGTCAGCTCCGACGGTGACACCGTCGACTACGCCAGCTCCCGCCGCTGGCCCGGCCCGCGCGGCGCGCACAGCCGCATCACGGTGGCCAGGGGCGAGTGGATCGAGGAACCCACCGACCTGGAACACTTCCTCACCGCCCGCTGGGGCATGCACAACGCCTTCTTCGGCGGAGCGGCGTACCTGCCCAACGACCATCCTCGCTGGCCGCTGTACCGCGCGGAACTGCTCGCCTGCGAGGAGAACCTGCTCGCATCGGCCGGGCTGCCGACCCCGAGCGAGGCACCGGTCAGCGTCCTGTACTCCCCCGGAGTCCCGGTGCGACTCGGCCGCCCCTCCCGTTCAGCCGTCACCGTCCCGCACCCGCGCCGTTCTCCGTAGCCTGCCGCATCACGCCCCGCGCGGTGATCCGCGAGGGGCGACCGCCGTCGCCTCGCTCGGTGGCGGGTCGACGTCCCCGGACCGGACATCCCATCCGGGGGCACCACGGCTTCGTGCGCAGCGTCGGCCCTAGGCTGGATGCCAGCTCGACGGACAGGAGACCGACGTGACCGAGACCACCGTGACGCAGGTCATGGCCGATTTGGCCGTGCTCGAGGACCCGAAGATGCGGGCGGCCAACGAGAAGCGCGGTGACGATCACGGCGTGAACCTCGGCAAGCTCCGCGCGCTCGCGAAGCAGCTCAGGACACAGCAGGACCTCGCCCGTGAACTCTGGGAGACGGATGACACCGCGGCGAGGCTCCTGGCCCTGCTCGTCTGCCGCCCGAAGGCGTTCGAGCGGAACGAGCTGGACACCATGCTGCGGGAGGCCCGCGCTCCCAAGGTGCACGACTGGCTCGTGAACTACGTGGTGAAGAAGAACCCGGCCTCCGAAGAACTGCGCGTGGCCTGGTCCGCGGACCCTGATCCCGTGGTCGCGAGCGCGGGCTGGGCACTGACCACCGAGCGCGTGGCGAAGAAGCCCGACGGCCTCGACCTTCCCCTGCTGCTCGATGTCATCGAGGCGCAGATGAAGGACGCCCCGGACCGTCTGCAGTGGGCGATGAACCACTGTCTGGCCCAGATCGGGATCGAGCACGCCGAACACCGCGCCCGCGCGATCGGGATCGGCGAGCGCCTGGAAGTGCTCAAGGACTACCCCACTCCCCCGAACTGCACGTCTCCGTTCGCACCCGAGTGGATCGCCGAGATGGTGCGCCGGAAGCAGACGACGTAGGGCGGGCCGGCGCCGGGACGGGGGATCGGGCCCGACCGGGTCAGGTCAGGCCCTGTCAGGTCAGGCCCGGCCCGATCGGGTCAGGTCAGGTCAGGTCAGGTCAGGTCAACGGAGCGATCGTGAAGTGCCGGACCTGAAGGGGCGCCACCAGGTACTCCTCCTCACCGGGAAGCACCACCGGCTGGTCACGCCAGTTCTCGCCGGCGTAGCGGACCAGGTCTTCCTCGCTCCGCCAGCGACTGACGTAGATCAGTCCGTCCGGCGGAGCGACGAGTACCTCGTGATCCACCAACCCCGGGTGGAGAAGCGGGAATTCACGCACGGCGTCGAGGATCACGTCGCGGAACTCCTCGAAGCGACCAGGGCGTACACGGGCCTCACTCATCCTGATGATCACGACGCCCACGCTGCCACACGGGCCGCCGTCGCGGAACCCCGGACCGGCCTCCCGTACCCACGGATCTCCGTCCCCCGGGCCCCGGCAGGCATCGTCGGGCCCCACCGCGTGTGCTCGGCGACGGACCGGGTCAGTCCCACTGCTCGTCCGCCAGGGAGGCGACGGGCTGGGGCTTGCCGATGACGGCCAGGGCGATGAAGAAGTTGATCTGGCCGATCGCGACGGTGAGCGTGGCCAGCGCCTTCTCGTCGTAGTGCTTCGCCACCTCGGCGTACAGCTCGTCGGAGACGCGCTCCCGCCCGTGCGGGGCGGGCTGGAGCGTGGCCTCGACCAGGGCGAGGGCCGCGCGCTCGGCGTCGGTGAAGTACGGGGCGTCCTGCCAGGAGGAGACGGCGGTGATGCGCTCCTCGGACTCGCCGGCCTTGCGCAGGAAGCCGGTGTTCAGGATCGTCAGGTAGGTGTTGCCGACGATCTGCCCGGCCCGCAGGTGGATCAGGTTCATCGTGGCGCGGGGTACCGACCGGTTGCCCGTGGCCCGGAAGAGGGCGGCGGTGACGTCGCCGAGCTCCGGTACGAACGCGGTCGGGTTCGCCATCCGGGAGATCGAGGGGTTCGTCATGATGGTGCTCCTTCGTCTTCGGCCGCCCTGGTGGGTGGCTTCACCGCATTGACGGACCGCCTGACGGAGATGTGACCGGAACGCCGGAATCTTTTTCGGTCTCCGTCGGAGCACACCGGCGTCCGCCGGATGATCCAGTCGTCGCGCACGACGGTGGCCCGGGACATCAGGTGCTCGTACGCCTCGTCCGGACGCGGTCGAGATCGGCGGTTCTCCGGGGCGCTCGCCGAAGGTGGATCCCCTCAGGTTCCGAGGGGGAGTTCCAACAGTTCCTCCGGAGGGTGGAATCCGGAGCGACGATAGAGCGGGGCGCTGCGTTCCGACGGCCAGACGATCAAGCCCTCGATGCCGGCCGTGCGTGCGTACTGCTTCAGCGCCTCAAGGAGCGCGGAACCGGCTCCTTGGTTCCGATGTGAGGGCAGGACGAAGAAGTTCGTGACATAGCCGACGGGTTTGTTGTCGGCGTAGGGCTCGGGCATCCGTTCCACGAGACAGAGGAAGACGTGACCGCGGATCTCGCCCTCGGTCTCCGCGACCCAGGCCAACCAGGTCCCGTCGTCGAGCCGTTCGCGAATCCACCGCTCGGCCTCGTCCAGGGGAGGAACAGGGGTGGGGGTCTGCCCCTCACCGTCTTCCCTCCTGAACGTCCACCGCATGGCGGCGAGGGCCCGGGCATCGCTGGGTCGGGCCGAACGCACCGTGAGATCCATGGTCATGGGGGAGATCCTCGCTCGTGGGACAGGGCGGGGCGCGTCGATGTCCCTGCCGATGACAGCCATTCGTCGACGGCGACGGCGCCGAGGGCGGGGGCGTGTCGCGACCGGACGGCGCATGCGCCGCCTCCTCCGGCCGGCGCCGTCCTCGCCGACGCATGGCCTAGTACGGGCCGCCGCGGAAGTACAAGGAGCCGTGGTGGCGTGGGCGGTCGCCGCGTTCGTGGGAAGCGTCGGAGCGGTCGGCGGGGGCCGTGCGCGCGGCGAGGGCCCTCAGGCTCTCCAGGCCGGCCAGCACCTCGTCACGGTGGTCCGCGGACTTCATCCAACGCGGCAGCCGGGCGAACATCCCCCGTGTCGGGGACACGGAGCGTTCACGCAGCCGGGCGGACACGTAGGCGGCGACGGCGTCGACGTGTTCCTCGTCGTAGGCCCACAGGATGCGTCCCGCGCAGCGGGTCTGCAGCCACAGCGGACGCCGGAAGAAGGGGTCCTCCGTGCCGCCGGGGACCGCGCCGACGAGACCGGTACCCCGCTGCTCGGCCGTCCATTCGGCGACCGCGCCGCAACCGGCGCAACTGAGGCGGCGGGGCTGGACGAGCAGCTCGCTCACGTACCTGGGCGCCGCGAGGCGGGGCAGCGGCACGACGACCGCGCGACCACCACACTTCGGACAGACCACGAGCATCCGACCGGTGAACTGGACCAGCCAGGTGCCGCGGTCGCGATGGCGGACCGGTTCGGGGCGGGCGGGCGCGGGACTCATGAGGGCCACCCTGCCAGGCCCGGCGTGCTCGGGGCGACCGGGTTTCGGCGGGCGGATCACCGGCCTCCGGCGGGCGTTTGGTCGGCACCCGCTCCGCGCCGGTCGTCCGAGCCGGCGGCCGGGAGTGGTACCTCCACCACGAAGAAGAGGAACGTGGTCGTGCTCGAAAGGTCCCGGAAACCGTCGGGGAACAGCTCGCGAGCGGCCGGATCGGGCTGCGGCTCGCCGATGACCGTGAGGCGGAATCCGGCGGCGGTGAAGGCATCGGTCATCGCGTGCAGCGGCTTGCGCCAGAACCGCATCGGGGCGGACTGCCCGTTGAACGTCCAGTCGAAGGCATAGCTGGTGGTCGCGAAGTAGTCGGGCCGGGGATCCTGGATCGTGTACGCGACGAACGGGTGGTCCACGGACGCGATCAGCCGCCCCCCGGGCCTGAGGACCCGGCGCAACTCCGCCAATGCCGGTCCCCAGTCCTCCAGGTAGTGCAGGACGAGGGACGCGACGACGTCGTCGAAGGCGCCGTCGTCGAACGGCAGGGGGTCGTTCAGGTCGACGAGGTGCAGGGCCGCGTCCTCCCCGAGTCGCCGTCTGGCCAGCGCGAGCATCCCCGCGCTGACGTCGATGCCGGTGACGATCGCACCGCGGTCGCGCAGGGCGGCGGACAGGGGGCCGGAGCCACAGCCCGCGTCCAGAATCCGGCGCCCGGCCACGTCTCCGGCGAGCGCCAGCATGGCGGGCCGCTCGTAGTACGCGTTCACGAGGCTGTTCTCGGTCTCCGCCGCGTAGGCCTCGGCGAAGCTGTCGTAGTCGTTCGCCCTGGCACGATCCGTACCCGGCTCGTTGTTCTGGGGCACGTCGGTCATGCGTTCCATCGCCGCAGCCTAACGGCCCCATGGTCCGCCGGGCTCGCCTCACGAAGGGTCTGTACGGGCACCACCACTCCCCACGCCTTCCGCCGGAAGGCGACCTCGCGGGCCTGACCGAATGTCGGCCCGGCCGGAGCGCTGCCCACCAGGCCGAGGTCGGGGGCAGGCACCGTCGGCTCGCGAGGGCGAGGGAACAATCCGCGGGGCCCCGAAGTTGCGCTGATCATGACGACACAGCCCGCAGTCCTGCGCTACACCGCGTTCTCCTCCGACCCCGAGGGCGGCAACCCCGCCGGGGTCGTCCTCGACGCCGCCGGACTCGACGACCACGCGATGCTCGCCATCGCCGCTGACCTCGGCTACAGCGAGTCGGCGTTCCTGACCGCCCCTCCCGAGGACCTCGGCGACGCGAGCGACCGGGCCTTCACCATCCGGTACTTCAGCCCCAAGGCGGAGGTGCCGTTCTGCGGTCACGCCACCGTGGCGACGGCGGTCGCCCTCGGCGAGCGCATCGGCCCCGGCGAGCTGCTGTTCGCCACCCGCGCGGGGAACGTGCCGGTGAGCGTGACCGAGGAGGCCGAGGGCTTGCGTGCCACCCTCACGACCGTCGAACCGCGCGTCGAGGCGATCGGCGACGCGGACCTCACGGAGGCTCTCGCCGCCCTCGACTGGCCCGCTGCCGACCTCGACGCCGCCCTGCCGCCGCGCATCGCCTTCGCGGGCGCCCGCCACCTCGTCATCGGCGCGGCCACCCGGGAGCGCCTCGCGGATCTCGCGTACGACTTCGCGCGGCTCGAATCGTTGATGCACCGCCTGGACCTGACCACCGTTCAGCTGGTGTGGCGTGAGTCCGGAACCGTCTTCCATGTGCGCGACCCCTTCCCCGTGGGCGGCGTGGTGGAGGACCCGGCGACCGGCGCGGCCGCCGGCGCCTTCGGCGCGTACGCCCGCGAACTCGGCCTGGTCCCGGCTTCGTCGGTCCTCACCCTCCACCAAGGCGCCGACATGGGCCGCCCCGGTGTCCTGACGGTGGAACTGCGCGAGGACGACGCCCGGGTACGGGTGAGCGGAACCGGGACCCGTATCGGCTGAGGACCGTACGGACGCGCCGAACGCGCACGCGGTCTGGAACGCGAGCCGCGCCTCGCCCGCCTTCCAGACCGCGGCCCGTGGGGAACGAACTCCGCCACAAAGGCGGCACCTTCATCGACTCCGGGACCCTCGCACCGGGCGAATACGCGGCTGGCGGGGCCGTGCCCGGTCCCCCTTGGGCAGGGCGCTCGTACCGGCTGAGCATGGGGTCGCCCCCGACACGTACGAACCGATCCTCGTGGCGGGCCGTCTCCGGGATCAGGCGGAGACGGCCCGCAGATCGACCGCGGAGCCGGCCGTCGCCGACCGACCGGGCCTGCCGCTCGACCCGCCGATCTCAGTCCAGGAGCGCGGCGGCTTGCTCACGCGCCTGCCTCAGCCAGGTCGCGCGTGCCTCCTCCGTCGAATCCGTGACCGTGCGGAAGACGACCCGCCGGACGTCGGTGACCCCCACGTACGGCAGCACGCAAGCCGACCAGATCCTGTCCAGCGGGTCGCCGAACTCGCTCTCCTCGCGGTCCGCGGGAGTGTCCGAGGTGTTCAGGACCAGGGCCCGACCGGCATGCAGCAACCCGGCGGGCTCACCCTCCGCGGTGTCGAGTTTGTACGCGACGCCTGGCGCCAGTACGCGCTGCACCCAGCCCGTGAGGACAGCGGGCGGCATGCCCCACCAGTTCGGGTGCACGAACACCATGGCGTCGAGCGTGGCCACCTCCGCGCGGTGCAGCGCCACCTGTGGGTCCGCGGCATCCGGGACCGGTTGGACGGTCCGCGTCTCGTCGGCGGCCAGCGAGGGCGCGAACCCCTCGGCACAGAGGTCGTGCGCGAGCACCTCGCACCCGCGATCACGCAGTTCGCCCACGACAGCCTCGAACACGGCGTGATTGAAGCTTCCGGGCCGTGGGTGTGCGAGATAGACCCCTACGCGCATGTGCTCATCCCCCGAAGACATCGGTACCCCTTGACCGCCGATCCGCGAACAGCCTAATGATCGCGCAGCGGCGCCCGCCACAACCACCTGCGTACGGGGCTTCGTTGCTCAACGCACGGCTTCCCAACCAGTCGAACACCGCCCCCCAACAGCACGTCTCGGCAGCTCATTGGATCAGGTCGGTGTGCGGATGCTCGGGGGAGGTCGGGCAGACGTAGATCTGCATGTTGTCGGTGCTGCCGACCTCGACCTTGGTCGGCTGCGAGGGGTCCTGGCCACAGCAGAGACCGGTGGTGTTGGCGGCGTACGCGGCTGCCTGTTCTTCGTGAGGTGCCCAGCTGTGTCCCTCACCGCCGTCCCATTCGTAGGAAGCGATGGTCAGCAGAGGGACCATCTGCGCGTCACAGACAGTGCAGTGTCGGGGGTTGGGGTCGGTGCGGCCCCACGGAGGCCAGCCGCCGATCTTCCAACCGGGCGCGCCTGCCAGATGGACGTCGTAGAAGTCCCGCGGACAGTCCGCGTGTTCGGAGCCGTCCATGTCGACGCCGGACGCCTGCCATCTGCTCCCGTCCTCCACCGTCAGCCGCATCTGTGGGCTCATGTCGAGGCTGTTGGGGTACTCGGTGATCGCTTCCGGTGCGAGCACGCACGGCTCCGGCAGATAGCCGTCGTCGTTCACCTCGTACGGTTCGGGCGGTGTGGCGAGGATGTCGACGACCTCGGCGGCGGACCGCCAGAACAGTGCGGTCGACGGCTTGTGATGCGGATCGTGGTCGTAGGGGCACCAGAGGACCTGGAGCAGATCGGTCTGTCCGGGCGGTCGGATCAGAGGTATGTCGCGCAGATACAGTTGGGCCACCGGCAGCATGGGAACCGGGCAGTCCGCGGGCGGAGGACCGGTGTCGAGTCGCTCCGCGAGACGCGCGGCGTTCCGCTCCTTGATCGCCTCCTCCTCCGCCGTCGTCCCACCACGAGCATCGTGATCCAGGTGCCAACGGGCCTGCCTGCGCCTCATGAGCCGCACGTCGGCAGGCGACCGGCGGAACCCGCTGTCACGGTGCAGGTGCGAGGCTTCGCAGTGCGGCCACGGCTCCTCGGCCGGCCACAGCAACGGCCCTCCGACCGAGCTCTCCCCGACCGAAGGCGACCCGGGGCGGGGGTGCAGCCGGATCGCAGGACGCGCCAACGGCCCCAGCTCGGGAAAGACCGCGGTCACGTCCACGGGCCGCGGCGGAGTAGTACGTACGAAATCCATGCCGACGATCCTGTCACCAGCCACTGACAATCCTGGCCGCCTCAACCAACGCCGGTGGCAACGCTGTTCAGCCGGTCAAGTCCGACGTATCCAGCCTTGGCCACTACGGCAGCTGGAGCACGAGCTGAGGAGCAGGCGTCCGTAAGTCGCGGACTCCGGATGAACAATTGACTGTGGACACCGCGCGAGTGGCGACCGACGGACGATCCGTGGTCGACATCGCTCGACAGGGTCGCGCTGCTCGTGCCCCTCGGCGTCTCAAGCCAGTGAGGTTTCTCAGCGAAATGATCTCCGCCATCGCGCGCCGGGCGAGCGGACCGCCACGGAGCTCAAGCAACGGTGTCGGGCTCAGCAGCCTCGACGGAACTTGGAAGCGGTCACCGTTGAGAAACCTCGCTCGGTGGGTTTCCCGAATTCATCCACGGCAGGTATCGGCGAACTGCCGGGCCAGGTTGAATGCCGGACCGAGCTGCCGACGACGCAGGCGTGCCGAAAGGTCCGGGGACGCTGCGCTATCTTCGTTCTCCCCAAGATCCTTCCCGGCGGTGTCGACAACGAGCGATCAAAGCCGGAGGCTCCACGAGGAGACGAGATGCGTGTACGTCAGTTGCTGTCCCTGCTCGCCGTGGGAGCCATATGCCCGCTCCTCGGTGCCTGCGGAGTCGACGACGAGAAGGGACCCGAGGCCGGCAGCCCGGACGAGGTCCCCTGCACCATCACGGTGAGCTCCATCAAGGAGGGCAACGACATCAGGGGCGGCAATCTCAGCTACTTCGTGCGCTATCGCGTGCACGTTGCCGGCGAGCCGGATTTCGAGGGCGCGCAGGAGCCCGTGCTGAACCCCATCCAGGTCGCCCAGATCGTCGCGGTGTCCAAGCACTACTCGTGCTGGGTGAGCCGTAGCAACCACAACCAGATCCAGATCGACTGGGACAAGCCCCTCACCGCCTCTCCGTCCGCAACCCCCAAGTGATCCCGGTGACCATTAAGGATTTCTCAGCGAAATGATCTTCGCGAAGCGGCGTGAACCACGCTGAACGGCGCGGATCGGGCAAGCGGGTTCCGGCGGCGGACAGCCGTGAAGGCCCCGGTAGGACAGGTCCGCCCAAGATCATGCCCGTTACGACCAGAGGCTTCACGTTGGTCACCTATAGCGCCACGCTCGACGTCCCGCGCCACGTCGTCGAGTTCCTCGCCTGCCACCTGGCCGCTCACCGGCGCCGGATCGGCACCCCGAGAAGGCCCGCGCGCTCGGGCCGTTCCGCCAGGCGGTGCTGGTGCTGCGTTGGTTCCGTGAGCGCGGCTGCGTGCACTGCCTGGCCCGTGACGCCGGCGTCTCCCAGGCCACCGGCTACCGCTATCTCACGAGGGTATCGACGTCCTCGCCGAGCAGTCCTCCGACCTGCACGATGTCCTCGCCTGCTGCCGGCGCGAGGGCATGACGCACGTGATCCTCGACGGCACGCTGATCGAATCGGACCACGTGGCCGGCGTCCGCGAGAACGGCAACGGCCTGTGGTTCAGCCAGAAGCACAAGGCGTTCGGCGGCACCATCCAGTTCCTGTCCGCTCCGGACGGCATCCCGCTATGGGTCTCCGAGGTCGAAACCGGCAGCGTCCCCGACATCACCGCCGCCCGGATCCACACCCTTCCCGCGCTGTACAAGGCGGCGGCCGAGGGCCTTCCGACCCTGACGGACAAGGACTACATGGGCGCGGGCGTCGGCATCCGCATCCCGGTCCGCCGTCCAAGAGGCAAGTCCGAACGAGCACTTCACGCCGATACCCGCATGTTCAATACCCTGCTGCGGCACGTGCGGGCTCTGGGCGAGCGGACCGCCGCCGAGCTCAAGCAGCGGTGGCGGGCCCTTCAGCACATCACGCTCAGCCCTGGCCGGATCGGCGACATCGTCCGAGCAGCCCTCGTCCTCAACGGAATCTGGAAGTGATCACCGTTGAGAAAACCTCGGTGGACGGTTGTTGGCGCGGCCACACCGGCAGTTCAGTGCGCAGTACTCACCAGGGCCATCAGTTCACCCTCGGTGGTCCCGGCCGGCACGCGCACGTCGAAGAAATAGCCCTCTTCACAGAACACCAGGCCACAATGGATGGGTGTCAGCCTGCGGAAGGCGATCGTCAACCAGATCGCGTCGCTCTCCGTCACGTCCATGTACAGGCAGGTACCGTCCTCGTGCAGATAGGCCTCGCCCAGGCCGGAATCCGTATCGAATATCCAAATGAGGCTGCGCACTGCACTACGGCCCGACGAGTCGATCTCGACTTCAGTCCACCGGGCACAGATCACCTCAGTCAGCGCACCTCAATCGACGTGCCATCCGCCCGTATCACCCTCGACCACCGCCAGGAACGTCATAGCCAGGGTCTATCGGATACCCATGAATGGCGCTGACCAGCAGCTGTCTGAAGGGGGATGGGCTCAGTCTCCCGGCGCGGCTTCCGGCACCTGACTGAGGAACTGCTTCGCCGCCTCGACTGCTTCCCGGTTGAGTGCCTCGACGGAGACTCCCCAACTCGCATCCCAGCCATCCAAGTTGTGCGCGCAGTGGACAAGGGGTTCGAGTTCCACCGGGTAGTCGAGGTCATGCGCGACATCCGCCCAGATGAGGTGGGTGCCGGCTGCTGGATCCAGTGATCCGTCAACAATCCGATCGGCGACCCAAAAGGCCATGGCCCACTTCGCTGCCCGAGTGTCAGCGGGCGGACGGAAGAGCAGTCCCAACCCCTCCAGGACCTGGTCGAAGAGGAACGGGGCCTCGGGCTCTTCGCTCCGGAGGAGACCGGCGAGCATGGCGAGGGAGGGACTCTCGAGTCCGGCAATCAGCGCGTCCAGCCCAGCCTGGATGAGGCGGTCAGACCCGACATGCCTACCGAATGCCCTCTCGCGTGCGATATGGGCTGAGCTGCTTGAGAGCGTCGTCGCGGGTCATCACATTCTTCTCGGTGGACCATCCAGGAGAAGAAGAATCGCACAATTCCAGACGGCGCTTCGATCGAGTTCTCCGGTGTTTCGGGATCAGGACTTGAGCGCAAGTTTCCTCAATGCGCGTTTTGTCCCAGCAGGGCCGTTTGATAAGTCGGGCTACGAAAGCCGCTCGGACCAGACCATCACGCGTGTGATGATCTGGGCGCGTGTGCCGATGGATCCGGGGTTGCACGTGGGATCGTTCGTGGACTCAAGGCGGGATATCGGAAATGGCCACCGGGAGAACAGCGCGGCTGCTGCTCAGCAACGGCGGTGAGGCGGCGCTGGAGCTGACCGTGGAGCCCTGGGCGGAGACTCACCGGCTTCTCCCGAGGCAGACGTGCGTTGTTGTCACCCACACTGCCGCAGCAGATGGTTCATGGTCCGGGACTCTACGTGGGGACGAACCATTCCAGGTCGACCATCGGCCCGACTCGGTCACGGTGTGGACCAACGGCAACTGCTTTCATCTCAGCGACGCGGAGGGGAACGCGATTGACGCGGCCGACTGGCAATGCCCCGCTCAGGGCTCGGCCTCCTGACTTCCCGTGCCGGAGCGTTCCTCGAGATGGGTGGCCGGTGGGGCAGCGGCTACTCTCGCGGGATGAGCAGCATGGGCTTCCGGGACGTGGAGCGGGCCGTGGACGTGATGCTGGGCGTGCTGCGGCCGCAGTGCGACGCGGACTGGTCGGTGCCGGCGGGCTCCTTGGAGTGGGACTGTCGGGCGACAGCCGTCCATGTGGCGCACGACCTGATCGCGTACGCGGGACAGGTGGCGGCCCAGCCGGCCGATGCCTATCTGCCGTTCGACCTGGCCGTCCGCCCGCAAGCCGGTCCACGTGAGGTACTGAGCGTGGTCGAGGCGTGCGGGAGTCTGCTCGCCCGGTCTCTGGCCGCGGCGGATCCTCGGATGCGGGCCTGGCACTGGGGGCCGTGCGACGTGTCGGGCTTCGCCGCGATGGGTGTCGCCGAAGCCTTGCTGCACACCCATGACATCACTCAGGGACTGGCGGTTCCGTGGCTTCCGCCGGCCTCGCTGTCCGCCGCCGTCCTGCGCCGTCTCTTCCCGGACGCCCCGTCCGGCGAACCTGCCAGGGTCCTGCTCTGGTGCACCGGGCGGGGTGATCTCGCGGGTCGCACCCGGGTCGAGTCGTGGCAGTGGAAAGCAGCTCTGTCGGGCTGAGTCGTGCGACCTCGTTCCCCCTCTGTGAGCCTCTGCGGTCACAGCGCCAGGAACCGTTCGGCGGTCATCGCGGGGTGAACGCCCGTGGTTTCGCGTCGTGCCGGGCTCACTCGGCGGCGCGGGGTCGGCGCGTCGCCGGCCTTCGGCGCGGTTCTCCGTGGCCCTTCCCCGTCGTGACGGGGGTACGGCGTTCGCGCGCCGGCGGGGTGTCGCCTGCCCGGGGAGGGGCGGACAGCAGGGCCAGGAGGCCGGCGATCTCGTGGCCCGCCTCGGCCGGGTGGCGGAACCGGGCCTTGCCATTGATCTCGTACTGGTTGCGCCGGCCGTCCGAGCCGCGTCTGCGAGTGAGGTAACCCTCCGCCTCCAGGTCCGCGACGATCGCCTGGACGGTTCGCTCCGTCACCCCGCAGTCGGCCGCGACGTCCCTGAGTCGGACACCGGGGTCCCGGAAGAGCATGAGGAGGACCCGCGCGTGATGGGTGAGGAACGTCCAGCTCGGAGGGTGGCGACCGCCATCTGCCATGCCGCACCTCTCTCCGCGTCGCGATGGATCATTCATCATACGTCCTGATTTTCACGTATTCCTTGACGTATATCAGTGCTACGTGCACCATGGCGGGTGGGAGCACTCCGACGTGCCCGCACAGGGGACTCGTGCGGGCAGAGATTCCTCCTGCGTCGACCCCCTCGGCCGCATGCGCGGTTCCGCCCGGATCCCTTCGCGGACCTGCGCCCCGGGAGGGGCACGCACCGTACCCGGAGTCCCGCAGCGTGCGGAGGGGCGCCCGACCCCGGAGAATGATCGGTGGCCCCCCTGCCGGGCCGCCCCCGTTGGGCCTGGAACGTCCCGCCCAGCAGGGACGCGGCACAGAAGGAGACCGTCTTGCTCATCACGTACGCCATCGAGGACGGCGTCCTGCACGTGACGCTGCTGCGTGATCTCGACATCAGCACCCGAGCCGCGGCCTCCCTGGAAACCGAGGCGCTCGTCCACGCCCACCACCCGCGCCACGTCCGCGTCCAGCTGCCCACCTTCGACCCCTCGCCGGCCTCCCTCAGCGCGCTCACACGCGCCCGGCGGCTGTGCGAGCACCTGGGCATCCCCCTCACCGTCGTCGGCCCCGCCCAGACGTCCGCGCCCGAGGCCAGCCCCTCGGCGCCGGGCGCCGCGGCCTGAGGGGAAGGGGTCCCCGGCCGTCGACGACGTTCCCCCTCCGTGCCGTACGGGGACGGCGCACGGCCATGCCCCGTCGAAGCAGGGCGTGCCCGGCGCGTGGACCACGGCCCGCGGACGTTCATCCGAGTGAACAGACCCGGGCAGGAGGGCGAAAAGCCGGGACCGCGATGTCGAGCGGTTGTCGTGTCACGCCCATTCCACGCCGAGCTCGGCGAGCGCGGCGCGCTGTTCCCGAGTGAGCCTGTCGCGGCGGGTCTTGGTGTTGGTGACCCAGACTCCCAGCTTCACGGGCAGCGGCTCCACCCGCCCTTCGAGGGCCAGTTCCTCGATGTGGCCGCGTGGGACGCGGTGCGTCCCTTCCCTGGCGACGTACTGCGCGAGCGCCGCGACGCCCCGCAGGAACGCCGCCGACGCCTTCGTCCGCCCCGTGCCGCCACCCCTGTCGGACGAGTCCGGCGCGGGCCGCTCGGCGGGCTCGATACCCAGCGCGGTGAGCCGGTCCCGCTGCTCCGCGGAGAGTTCCGGCCAGGCATGGACCTGTCGTTCGATCCACCGGCCGAGGTCGTCGCCGTCGAAGAGGACGCCGGGCGCGATCGACGGCAGGACACCGTCCGCGTCGACGAGGTCGGCCAGGACCCGTTGGTGGCGTTGCCAGTCCAGCGGCCAGGGGCACGCCCAGTCCGGGTCGATCGCGCGCAGGTGCGCGGCGCGTGCCGCGGCGCGTTCGGGGTTCCTGCCGAGGCCGCCCGCGCGGCGGAGGTTGGCGACGAACTGACCGATCGCGAACGCGTCCGCGTCGCTCTCCCCCCAGCGGGCGTCCTGCCGGGGGGCGAGGTGCCCGTGGGCGCGGCGGTAGGAGCGCAGCTTCGCGAGCTTGGTCTCCCACGCCTCCTCGCCCGGCTCCCACACCATCCCCGCCTCGTCGAGGAGTTCCTTGCGGTACGCGTCGAGTTCGCCGGCACGCAGGGACCTGCGCTGCTGGTGGACCCAGCGGCCGAGGGGGAAGCGGGTGACGCCGAGCTCGACCTCGGTGTCGTACGGGACCGCGTACAGTCCCTCGACCTCCTGCCGCTCGCGCCACCGTCGCAGCGCCTGGTAGCCCTCCAGCCACACGAGGGACTCGGGCCGGTAGACGCGGCTGCGGAGGAACGCGGAGACGGTGGCCGGGTCTCGGGGGCTGGAGAAGTGCAGCAGCGCCGACTCCACGAACTCCCGTCCTCCGTCCGCCTCCCCGTCTCCTTCGGCGCGGATGATCCGGCCGTCGGCGTCCCGGACGAGGTGGTGGAGTCGCTCCCTGGGCGCACGGGTGAGGGCGCGGGAGGCGAGTTGTTCGACGAGGTGCTCGTCGTGGGAGCGCAGGCCCTGGAGCACCGCGACGAGAGGGGCGTACGAAGCGGAGGCGACCATGTCCTCGGGGTCTTCGCCCGCTTCGAGGAAGACCGGGACGATGATGCGGGCGGTCTTGGCGGTTCCGTCGGGATGGGGTCGCAGGGCGCGGCCGATGTTCTGGACGATCTCGATCTGTGAGCCGCGGGTGTCCGCGAAGCAGACCGCCTGGACCCCGCGTTCGCCGACGATGTCGACGCCTTCGCCGAGGACGCGTACGGAGGCGAGGAAGGCGCGGTGGACCCCGGTCCCGTCGGCGTCGACGCCGTCGGCGAACTGCCGCAGGGTCTCGCGGCGCTCGCTGACGAGGTGGTCCCCGCACAGCCAGGCCGACCACACGCGGCCGGGTGGCACGTGCCGGTAGGGCTCCAGCGCGTACGGCTGCGCTCCGATCGACGACGGCGGCAGCGCGGCCGCGTCCCGGAGGAACCGGTCGGACGCCTCGGTCGCGTACAGCTGCGCGGCGGTCTCGGGCAGCTTGTCGGCGAACGCGGCCGCCTCCTCGACCCGGTGATGGAACGTCATCACGGTCTTCAGGTCGTGGCGCGCGGCGTGTTCGAGGAGCGCGGTCTGCAGCAGGGCGAGGCGACGGCCGCGCAACGCGTCCTCGGAGGGTTCGGGGCCGCCCGCGCCCGGGCCGGCGGGCTGTCCCGCGAGGGGCTCCGGGTCGCGGATCTCGATCACGTCGATCTCGAATCCGGCGAGGATCTCGCGCTCGATGGCCTCCGAGAGACCGAGTTCGTGGATCCACTCTCCGTACGGGCCGTCCGGGTCGGAGACCATGGAGGCGATCTCGGGCTCCTGCCCGCCGTCGCGCGGCCGGGCAGCGGCGAGGACGCGCGGAGTCGCGGTCAGGTAGAGGCGGAAGTCGGCGGGGATGCGGGCCTGGTCGTGGATCGCGGACCAGGGTCGTCCGAGGTCTCCCGCGGTGCCGTGCGCCTCGTCGACGACGGCGAGGTCGAACCGGGCCATCGTCTGTCCGTACAGGCGCTCCCCGCCCGCGAGCGCCGCTTCGAGCGGCCCTCGGACCTTGGCGCGCCCCGACGGGTCGCGCGGGTCGTCCCGGTCCACCAGCGAGGCGTACGTGGCGAACACGACGACCGGACCCGTTCCGGCCCACAGGGCGAGCTGGATCGGATGGGTCGTCGACCGCACGCCGAGCCGTTCCAGGACGTCGTCCTTCTCCAGCGAGCACACCGCCACCATGGGGCCGTCGTGGCCGACGCGGCGCCATGCCCGGGCGGTCTGCACCAGGAGGTCGAGCGTGGGCACCATGACGAGGATCCGGCCGCCGGGAAAGCAGGACAGGGCCGCCGAGGCCGCGGTGATCGTCTTGCCCGACCCGGTGGCGGACACGAACGTCGCCCGCTCCCCCGCGGGCCGCACGGCCGACCTGGCCGGGAAGCCTGCCCACCGGCGGATGCGGGCCAGCCCTTCGACCTGGTGCTCGCGGAGCTGCATACCCGGCACCTGTGCTCTTCTCCCCGCTCTAGAGACCGAACTCGATGTTCTGCACGTCGAGCATGTGCACCTCCTCCAGGCTGCCGGCGCGGGTGCCGCGGTTCTGGAAGTACACCTCCTTCAGCCCCTCTGCCGCGATCTTCCGCAACTGGGCGTCGGACGCTCCCTGTTCCTGGGCGTCGAAGAGGCGAGCGGCGAACCGGGGCGGCAGCGCCACCGTGAGGTGTCGCATCCGGGCCTCGTCGGTGGTGCCGACCGGGGCGCTGTAGCCCAGGCGGGCCCGCACGTCGACGATGATCCCGTTCGTACTGGACGCCGCCTTCCGGGCTTTCGCCCGTACCTGCGGCTGCCACCGCCTTCTCACCTCCGCGTCCATGCGGCCGGCGAGTTCGGGGCGGGGGCTTCTGATCTGGTCCTTGACGTACCGCTCGACGGTGCGCCGGCTGATCCCGAGCAACTGGGCGGCGGCCTTCGTGCCCTTCAGCTGCTTGACCAGATAACGCATCTGCGCGCCCGCGCTCTTCGGGACGGGGCGGGTGATCGCCTGCTCCAGCACCCTGTCGAGACCTTCGCCGACCGATGTCGCCATCGCTGCTCCTACTCCCCCGTGTCCTGGGCGGCGATGTCGCCGGTCTTGATGTACCGGGCCAGGTTGAGCTCCTGGCCGTACTCCTCGCGGAGGCCCTCGGCCCACAGCACGCTCTGGGTGCCCTCGTGCTTGACCATCCCCGGGGAGACGCCGATCCGGAAGCTGCCCGGCACCGTCCTGCCGTCGGTGTCGTACGGCAGGACGTCCAGGGGGCTCGGTCCGTCGGCGGCGTAGACCGCGCAGTCCGACAGGACCGCCACCGGGTAGCGGCCGGTCGCGGCGGCGAGCGCGACGATCTTCCGGTGCATGCCCACCCGGGCACGGGAGATGACCGCGGCGCGGATGTCGGGGCGCCAGGTCGGGCGGGCGAGCGCCGGCCACGGCTGTCCGGGGCGCCAGCCGTCTCCCCGCGGACGTTCGCGGAGCTTGCCGATGCCGCCCTTCACCGTGGCCTTGATCGCGGACACCACGATCGCCGCCCCGGGATCGCGCCGCTTGTGGTCGTCCATCGCCGCGAGCAGTTCGGCCGGTCCGAGGTCCTCGGTCACCCCGAGGTCGGCCATGGTGGCGACGTACGCGTCCCGCAGCCGCTTGTACCAGTCGTCGAGGAAGCGGCCGCTCTCCGGGCGGATCCATGCCTCGGCGGGGGCGACGTCGTAGCCGAGTTCGACCGCGTAGGCGACGGTGGGGGTGGCGTACCAGGCGGGGCCGTCGGGGCGCTCACCGGAGGGCGTGAACGGGCTGGGGAGCTGGTCGGCTACGAGGGTGTGCCACTGCTTGCCGACCTTCACCCGGGACAGGTCGACGTGTGACAGGTCGACCAGCCACGCTCCGGGCACCTTCGCGTCGAACCGCGGTCCCGTCACATGGACCGGCGGTTGGGCGAGGCCGACGATCGCGCCGTTCGAGGCGGCGGCGAAGGCCATGTTCACGTCGATGCCGACGAGATGACGCCGCATGCACTCGGCGTCCGTGAGCGGACGCGTCCAGTCGTACGCCTCCTCCAGCAGCATCTCGGCCGGTCCCCGCTGGTGGAAGCGCGGGAGGTCCGCGAGGAGCGGGTGGCCGTCGGGTGCCTCGCACGGCGCGCAGTCGATCGCGTCCCTGCCGAGCGAGCCGGGGTTGTGCTCGCTGTGCCGTCTGCCGGTCTCGTCCGGCGCTCCGGCCCTGGTGGGCGGGCGCAGGGCGGTCATGAGTTCGAGCCCGGTCACGGCCGTGGTGCCGCGGGGCGTCAGCACCCGCGAGGCGTACGTCCCGAGGAGCCGGGCGAGTTCCGCCGGGGGAAGGTCGGCGGCGCCGTGCCAGTGGCGGGCGTCGAGCGCGTCCCAGGACGGGATGCACAGCTGCACGCACTGGCGCCGGCCTCCCTGGGCGGGGCGGTAGATCCAGGCCCACGGGCCGAGTCCGCGTCGGGTCAGCAGCCACTCGGCCCCCGCCAACTGCTCGACGGCCCGGTGGTCCTCCGGCAGCCGCCCGTCGAGACGCTCCTCCGGGGTCAGCCGTGGCGGCAGCCCGAAGCGCTCGCAGGCGGCCCCGGTGAGGACGAGCAGCGGGTCGGCGTCCCTGCCCGCGCCGTGCAGCCTCGGGGCGCCGAGCCGTGCCTCGGTCAGCGTCCACTCCACCAGCGCGGGAAGCGAGGCGGCGGGGATGTCCAGGACGAGACCGCCCACGCAGTACGCCAGCGCCTGCCCGTCGTCGTCGATGTCGACGACGGCGAGCGGGCCGTTCGCGAAGCGGGGGTCGGCGCCGCGCGGCTGGGGCGCGGTGCTGCCCCGCCCGGCCTTCCGCCCGCTCGACCGGTGAGGGGTGGAGGGCTGCCGTGGGGCGGGCGCCGGACTCGACGCCTCCGTCGGCGCGGTGAGGGTGTCGGCGGGGCGGGACGGGGCGTTCCGCTCGGCGGACAGGGCCGGGGGCCGGGAGCCGGGGACAGGGTGGGGCGGGGCCGCGGAGGAGGGCCGCGTCGCTCGCGGGGCGGGCGAGGCAGGGACGGAGGCGGGTGGGGAGACCTTTTCGGGCGCGGGCGGGGCGGCGAGCGGGGCGGGCAGGGGCGGCGGTTCCGCCGCAGCCTGGTGCGGCGCTCCGGTGGACTCTCCGCGCACCGCCGTGTCCTGGGCGGGCGTGTCGGAGTTGGCGTCGGTGTCGGCCGGGTAGAGCTTCGCGAGCCCGTCGAGCAGGCGTGCGTAGGCGTCGCGCTCCGGCGGCCGCGGCTCCGTCTTGCCGGACTCCCAGCCGCTGACCGTGGCGCGCCGCACCTTGAGCGCTCCGGCCACCTCGTCGACCGTCAGGCCGTGGGCCTTGCGGAGACGTCGGCGCTCCTCCGGCGGCGGCAGTGTGGCGCGGGACGCGAGCAGGGCGTCGATCGCGTCGAACAGCTCGGACAAGGGACCACCTCCAGCGGACACCTTAGTCCGCGAACCGTACGGAGCCCGTACATCCAGCGTACGAAACGCGTACTGACCGCGTACCGTCGCCGCTTGGGTGACTGCCGCGCCGCACGGCGAAGCCGCTGAGGCCGGCCGGGGCCGCCGCGTCGTCGAGGACGGGGCGAGGCGTCTTCGTCCATCGGGCGGCGTCGTCGGGTGGGGCGTGGCATCGTGGTGCCCATGGCGATCGAGGTGCGACCTGCTTCGGTCTTCGAGGATGTCCGGGCCGTGATCGGACCGAAGTCGGCCGGAGCCAATGTCTGCTGGTGCCTGAGCTATCGGATCCCGTCCAAGCTCAACCAGGAGCTGCGGGGGCCGGCGCGTGGCGAGTACGTCGCCGAGCTGTGCCGCGGCCGGGTTCCGCCCGGTGTGCTCGCGTACGACGGCGACGAGCCGGTCGGCTGGGCCGCGGTGGCTCCGCGCTCGGACACCTCCTTCGCCCGCAGCCGCCGCATCCCCCATGTCGACGATCTGCCGGTCTGGTCACTGTGGTGCATCCGCGTGCGGCCGGGTCACCGCAAGAGCGGCGTCTCCCACGCGCTCATCGCCGGCGCGGTGGAGTTCGCGCGCGCCGAGGGCGCGCCGGTGATCGAGGCGTACCCGATCGACAGCGGCGGCGCGCGGGTCGACATGACGATGGCGTACGCGGGGATCAGGAAGAACTTCGAGCGGGCCGGCTTCACCCATGCCGCCGACACCACGTCGGTGCTCGCCGGATATCCGCGCGTCCTGATGCGGTTGGACCTGCGCTGACCACCGTGGCCGCCGGGGCGCCGGAGCGCGCGTCACTCGGTGGGGGGAGCCTGCCCGGCGTGGCTCCGGGGAAGGCAAGAGCCTGAGCGAGGAGTTCGCCCGGTGCTCAGAACGGCCCTCGCCCGTCCGGTCAAGGCGGCCGACCACGCGACGAGCAGCTCGGGTTCTCCCCCATCGGCCTGCGAGGGAGCAGCACATGACCGAGGCCCGAACCGACAACGGTGACGGGACGACGGCGGCGGATCTCAGCCCAGGTGAGGTCGCCGATCTTCGGCGCACGGGCATCGATCCGGACTTCTGGTACCCGGTGGCCGTGTCGGGAAGCGTGCCCAAGGGAGGGACGTTCCCCGCCGTGTTCGCGGGTGAGCGGATCGCCCTGTACCGCGGTGAGGGCGGGACGGTCTACGCCCTGGAGGACCGGTGCGCGCACCGCCAGGTACCGCTGAGCATGGGCGTCGTGGAGGGCGAGGCGTTGCGTTGCTGCTATCACGCCTGGACCTATCGGGGGAACGGCCGCATCTCGCAGATCCCCTATCTGCCGAAGGGGGCGGACCGGCCGCCGCGCGGGGTGCGCGCCTATCCGGTCCGTGAGGCGTACGGCCTCGTCTTCGTCTTTCCCGGGGATCCGGAGAAGGCGTTCGGGTCCGGGCTCCCCGAGCTGCCGGCGTTCCATTCGCCCGGCCACCGGACCATGACCTTCTCCCGCACCGTGCACTGCCACTACACGTTCATGCACGAGAACCTGCTGGACATGAACCATCAGTTCCTGCACCGGGGGGTGCTCGGCAGGATCCAGCCGAAGCTTCTCGGGTACGAGACGGGACCGGACTTCGTCGAGGCCCGGTACCTCTTCGTACCGGGCGGGGGACGGAAGGACCGTGGCGCGGGTCTGCTGTCCGCCGAGGGGATGAGCGGCGGCTCGACGCCCGACGTGATCACCGTCCGCTCCCAGTACCCGTACCAGACGCTGCAAGCGGTCCCCGAGAACGCGACGCTCCCGGCGTTCTCGCTGTGGGCGGCCTACGTTCCCCAGGACGCCGAGCAGCGCGTGAACCACACCTTCGGGCTGCTCTCGATCGCCAAGCCGTCCCTCCCGGGCGCCCTTCATCTCGCGTGGCCCTTGATCCGGCGGTTCACCGAGCGGGTCTTCGCCGAGGACCGGATGGCCGTCGAGGCGGAACAGCGCGCGTGGGACGAGCAGGGAGCGGACTGGAACCAGGAGGTGTTCCCTCTGATCCTGCACCTCCGCGACATGCTGCGGTCCAACGGGGTTCCCCTCCGCCCGGCACCCGCGGCCACCCCGGGGGCATGCGGAGGCGCCGCGGGACTCTCGTCGCCTCCCGCCCGTGGCTGAGGCGTCGGCGAGGCTCGCGTCGCGCCGAGCGGTCAGCCCTGCGGTGCCTGGTCGGTGACCCGGGTTCCGGGGTGCGCCAGCGCGCACAGGAACGCGATGGCCAGGGCGATCGCCATGCCGTAGAAGACCCATTGGTTGGCCTCCGCGAAGTCCATGCGGATCGCGTCGCCCGCACCCTGCAGGGCCCGCGCGACCGGCCCGTCGCCGGTGGGCGGCCGGCCGTCCGGGGGGCCGGTGATCGCCTCGGCCACGTGGCCGGCGGTCGCCTCGGCCTCCGCCGGAGGCAGGCCGCGGTCCTGGAGCGTGCTGGTGATCCGGTCGGTGGAGACATGGGTCAGGACGGTGCCGAAGACGGCCATGCCGACGGCGGCCGCGTAGTTGCGGATCGTCTGCGTGATCCCGGTGACCTCGCCGTACGAGGCACCGATGGAGCGGTTGACGGCGTCGGTGGAGGCGGGGGCGAGCAGGAAGCCGATACCGGCACCGGCCAGGGCGGCGTACGGCCACTGGTCGTGCATCGACAGGTCGGTGAGCTTCTGGGCCCAGAGGAAGAAGCCGACCGCGCCGAGCGCGCAGCCGATCTTCATGGCCGGCCGGGCGCCGCGCTTGTCGAGGATCTTCCCGCCCCACTGGGAGGCGATGCCGAAGCCGATGAAGAAGTACAGCAGGAACAGCGCGGCCTGGTTCGGCGAGGCACTCAGCGAGACCTGGGCGTACACGGACGCGAAGAAGAACACCGGCACGAAGGCCAGCATCGCGAAGAACAGCACGAGGCTGTCGACCGTGAAGGCCCGGTCCCGGAAGACGTCGAGATTGATCAGCGGGTGCGGGGTGCGCTTCTCGTAGCCGAAGCACAGCAGCAGAATCACGAGACCGCCGACGATGCAGACCCAGGTGGCGACACTGCTCCAGCCCCAGGCCGACGCCTGCTGGAAGCCGAGCACGCTCAGGCCCATGCCGGCGGCGACGAGGACGGCGCCGACGACGTCCAGCCGTTCCCCACGGCGCTTCTCTGGGATCCGGGCCATCACGGTGAGCACGATCGCGACGACGGCGACCGGCACGTTGACCCAGAAGATCGCCCGCCAGGTCCACTGGGTCAGCCAGCCGCCCAGCAGGGGACCGATGGCGGTCAGGGCGCCCGACAGTCCGAAGAAGAGGGCGAGGGCCCGGCCGCGCCGGTCGACCGGGAAGACGGCCACGACGACGGCCAGCGCGGCGGGGAACATCAGGGCCGCGCCCAGACCCTGGGTGGCGCGGAAGATGATCAGCCAGGTCTGCGCGAAGTCACCGGCCGGCACACAGCCGCACAGCACGGACGAGACGACGAAGAGCAGGGTGCCCAGCAGCATGATCCGACGATGTCCGAAGAGGTCGGAGAGCCGTCCGCCGAGGGCGAAGAAGGCGGCGAGGGAGAGCAGGTAGGCGTTGACCACCCACTGCATGGCCGAGGCGGACAGGCCGAGCTCGTCGGTGATGCTCGGGGCCGCGATGGAGACGATGGTCTGGTCGATGAAGGTCATCGACACCGCGAACAGCATGGCAGCGAGGGCGAGCTTCTGGCGCGGCGCCTGTGCGGTCTCGGCTCCGGGCGGCTCGGACTGCGGGGAAGTACCAACCATGGAGGGATGATCTCCCCGCACCGTGGCACGCGCATGCCGGGCGAGACCGTACCGGGGATGCCCTACCGGGGGTTGTGGGCATGAGAGACGCCGTCCGACGCGGCCGTTCGGCGTGGACGGTCACTCGTCCGGCGGAACAGGCCGCCGTCGGAGGGGCGCCGCCCCGGTCGGGGTGTTAATGCGATGGACAGGCCGACGATGCTGGGCGAGCATCTGCGCGATGAACGACGAACTCCGCACCACCCCCAAGCGCGTCCGCTTCGTCGAGCTCGGCGAGAAGGCGCTGCGGGCGCTCGCCGACGGTGACCTCGCCGCGGGCAGCGCCGAGGCCGGGGTGCGACTCGACGAACACTTCGTCGGCGACCGGGCCCGATGGATCTTCGGCTACCGGGCCGACCAGCTGGCCGGCAACCCCTCCGTCGCACCCTGGATCACCCGGGCCGCGGTGTCCGAACCGGACGGGACCGTCGTCGGCGACGCCGGGTTCCACGGGCCGCCGGACGAGGCGGGTGTGGTCGAGGTCGGCTACACCGTCGTGCCGAAGTACCGCCGCCAGGGCTACGCCCGGGCCATGCTGGCCGCGCTGCTCGCCAGGGCCGCTGCCGACCCCGCCGTCAGGACCGTGCGGGCCACGATCAGGTCCGACAACGACGCCTCGCTGGCCACCGTCGCCGGCTTCGGTTTCACGCTCGTCGCCGAGCGGAGGAACGAGCACGACGAGGTCGACCTCGTCTTCGAGATCCCCGCCGGCGCGGTCCCCGCCCGGTAGAGGGCCGCTTCGATCCGGCCCCGGGGGGACGTCCCCGGGAATCCGCCGAGTTCGCTTCCCGCCCCGCGTTCAGGGCACCAGGCCCGCCATCGCGGCGCACGGCAGCGACGGGTTGGCGGCGGCTGCTTCGGCCACCTCCCCGTCCGCGTCGGTGAGCAACTCCACGACGACCTGCGGCGGGAGCGCGGGATGACCGGCGGCGATCCGCCTGGCCCGGCTGTCCGTCAGACACGCGAGCAGCGCTCCGGAGGTCGCACGGCGGTGCCGCGCCACCTCCCGGAGCGTCTTCCCTGCCGGTGGCTCGTGCCGGGTCAACTCCTCCAGCAGGGCGGGAGGCGTGTCCGGGTTGGTCGCGACCCGGGCGACGACACCGCCCCCGTACCGCTCGACCAGGGAACGCAACTGGGCCTCGGAGAGCCCCGGGTGCGCGGCGATCGACCTGGCCACCTTCGCGTCGGGGTCGGCGGCCAGCGTGTCGCGTGTCCCCGGCGGGAGATCCCGTCGTTGGGCGAGGAGCATCCGGAGAGCGGGGTTCCGCGACGCGGCCAGTGCCTCGACCTCGTCGGGCGATGCCGCGGCGATCCGTGGCAGCAGCGTGGCGCCGATCCTGGTCGTGGATGCCAGGTCGGCAAGGACGTCGAGCGGCAGGTGGGGGTGGTGTGCGAGCGCGCGCCGCACGTCGTGGCTGCCGTCGGCGGCCAGGACACGGATGAGGACATCGTCGATCGCGGGGTTCGCGGCCACGTTGGCGCGCACACCGGGGATGGCGTCCACGGCCAGCCGTGCGTACACCTCAGACGGCAGGTCCGGGCGGGCCGCGAGGTCCTGGCGGAGCAGCGACGAGGGGTGGTCCGCCAGGGCGCCGACCGTCTCGGCGGGTGCGGCCGGGTTCCCGAGCGCCGCCTGCCGTATGTCGTGGAGGGTGGACTCGTGGGATCCGTCGCAGGACGCGCCCGACCGCAGATCGCAGTCGAGCCGGGGGCAGTGCGGATCGTGCGTGTACGGAGTCTCCTCACGGTCGCAGACCAGGCACCGCTGCGCGGGAGGCAGGCCCGAGCCGGTGATGAGCGCCGCCAGGACCTCCGGGGGCGTCGCCTCGTTGGCGGCGACCGCGCGGCGGACCTCGGCATGCGGATGGCTCGCGAGTCCGGCGGCGACGTCCGGCGTGGTCCAGCGGGCGAGCTCGGCGACGACCCGTACCTCGGTGTCCCCGGCGAGCGTCTCCGTCACGTCGGGCGGGAGGCCGGAGCAGGCCGCCAGCCGCGCCCGGCGCTCGGCCGACGGTTCCGCTGCGAGACGGCGCGCCCATTCCGGGCGGCCGGCGCCTTCCTCCAGCAGGGCGAGGGCCGCGAGCGGCTGCGTGGTGGGGTCGATGTCCGCGGCGGTCAGCCTTCCCTCGTGGGCGAGTCGACCCGCGCTCTCCTCGACACGCGAGACGAGGGCGACCGCCTGACGACGGCTCAGGTCGGCGCGACCGGCCAACGCCGCGGCGATGTCGGTGTCGGCGACCGCGATCAGCCGGTCGACCAGCTCGGACGGCAGCGCGTCATTGGCGGCGAGCCCGCACAGGAGATGGTTCACAGAGGGCATCCTGCCCGGCCGGCGAGCGAGTGGCTCGCGCATTCCGACGGGGCCCTGTCAGGGACTAGGTGGATTCTCCTGTGTCTGTGCCAGGGCCTCGCCCGCCGCCAGGTAGCCCGCGATCCGGAACGCGAGGGGTGGGAGCCGAACTCCTCGGCGTGGACCTGCCGCAGCACCACACGGGTCGCGGTCACGAGTCCGTGCTCGGGTCTGCTCAGCCGCTCCGCGATCCCTTCGGCGACCGCCGCGTAGAAGCCGGGGAGATCGCCCCGGGGTTCGTACGCCACCGTCAGCCCTTCGGCGACCTCGAAGGTGAAGCCCTCGGGCGCGGGCTCGAAGTCCACCTCGATCCGGGCGAAGTGCGGGGCGCAGTTCTGTCGGCGGTGCAGGATCCGCACGCCACGGATCGGATACGGCGGGAACCGGCGCGGCGCTGAGGTCACTCCGGCACCCTATCTCCGCAGGACAGCGGGCCGTGGTCCGCCGGGTGGGCGTGGTCCGCGGCCGTCCGGTCGGCCACCCGGTCCGCGCTCACCGTCCTGCGGTCATCGGATCAGGGAACGGCCGGTGGGTGCCAGTCGGAGCGTTCGGGGCGCTGCCGTCCGTTCCCGCTCGATGCCCGGCAGGATCTCGTCCCGTACGAGGGGGTCTCGCAGGATCTCGGCCGCGTGCCTGCGGTGGGCCTCCTCGTCCGGGTACGAGGTGATGACGACGGTCACGTTCTCGCCCGTGCGGACCGGGAGTCTGGTGAAGGTGTTGGGCGCCGTCTCGGTGGTCAGGACGGCGAGCGGCGCCGGTCCCGTCCCGCGCAGGACGGGAAGGAGGCCGTCACGGACGAGCGTGGCGCCGTCGGGCCGTCCGGGTGGGAAGGACCAGACGGTGGCGGACACGAACCGATCCGGTGCCGGTGTGCCCACGCGCGGGCGCTCCGTCGGAGAGCCGGAGGGAGCGCCTGCGGCGGACAGGGGGCGCAGCAGCAGGACGTCGTCGGAGTCGAGCATGGTGGCGTTGGCCCGGGGGCCGTGCTCGGCCCAGACGGGGCCGCCGTAGAAGGCGGTCAGTGCATGGTGACGTACCGTCATGTCCCGGAATCCGCGCAGCCAGACGAAGCGGTCCGGATCGTCGAGGTCCCGGAACTGGCCGAGGACGATCATTCCGGTCTCCTCCTGGGTCTCGACGAATTCCCGATCGAAGAGTTCGACGAGCTCGTCGCGTCGGCCCGGACGCAGGGTGTACTGGCGAAGCTCGATCACCGCGGGCCGGACGGCGGGGTCGGTGGAGGGCACGACGGACTCCTGTTCGGTGGTTCTTCCCTGACGCGGTTCCCGGCTCGTTCGGTCGTGGCCGGGCGCCGCGGATCGACGGTAGGCACCCCGCGTGCCAGGGGCTGTCAGTGTTTCCGAGGAGAATGCGTCCATGTCCGCCGGTCGTCTGCTCTCCCTGCTGTTGTTGCTGCAGTCCCGTGGTCGCGTGTCCGCGCGCGCCATCGCCGATGAGCTGGGGGTGTCGGTGCGGACGGCCTACCGTGACGTCGAGCGCCTGCAGGCGGCCGGGGTCCCGGTCTACGCGGAGCCGGGCCGCCGTGGCGGCTATCAGCTGCTGGACGGCTACCGCACCCGTCTCACCGGGATGAGCGAGGGCGAGGCGCGGGCCCTGCTGTTCGCGGGACTGCCCGGGCCCGCCGCCGACCTGGGGCTCGCGGCGGAGGTGACGGCGGCGAGGCTGAAGCTGCTGGCCGCGCTCCCGGCGGGACCGCGTGAGGCGGCGGCGCGGACGGCCGCGGTGTTCCACCTGGACGCGCCCGGCTGGTACCGGGAGACCGAGGAGACGCCTCATCTGCCTCTCTTCGTCGACGCGGTGCTCACCGGACGTGCGGTGGACGTGCGCTACCGCCGCTGGCGCGCGCCGCAGGAGGTGGACCGTCGCGTCCGTCCCTACGGCCTGGTGCTCAAGTCCGGTGTCTGGTACCTCGTGGCCGCGACGGAGAACCGGATCGCGACCTACCGGGTCGCCCAGGTCCTCGACGCCTCCCTCGGCGACGAGCGGTTCGAACGGCCGCGTGGCTTCGATCTGGGCGCGTACTGGTCCTCGTACCTCGAAGAGTTCGCGTCCCGTCGCTTCACCGGCACGGCCACCGTCCGGATCTCTCCTCGCGGACTGCGGAGGCTGCCGGACAACGTCCCCGCTGAGGTGGTGCGCGCCGTCGAGACCACGGCGACCGCCGTCGGTGACGACGGATGGGTGGAGGCGGTGATCCCGACCGAGAGCACCGATCACGCGTGCGGCGAACTGCTCCGGCTCGGCGTCGACGTCGAGGTCGTCGCGCCGACCGAACTACGCCGGGCGATGACCGCCACCGTGGACGTCCTGGCTCGGGCCTACGGGCTCCGCTGACGTCGGACGCGCTGCCGGCCGGCACGTGCGGGGCGATCGAGGCCGACAGGCGACGCGGGCCTCAGCGTGGACGTCCTGGCCCGGGCCTACGGGCAGCGCTGACGTCGGACGCGCGGCCGCCCGGCACGTGCGGGGCGATCGAGGCCGACAGGCGACGCGGGCCTCAGCCGCGGTGGCCCACCGAGGTGATTGACTACGCCGCATGAATCACGCGCATGCGTCAGGGCCGGATCCCGTCTCGGCGGCTCGGGTGGCGCCCCCTCTCGACCCCGAACTGCGCGCGGTGCTGGAGGGTTTCGACGACGAGGCGAGGAGACCGTTCACCCCGGAGAACCTCGCGGCCCGGCAGGAGCAGGATGCCGCCACCCGGCCCCGGCCGACGGTCGACGAGCTCCGGGCCGACGGCCTCTTCGAGGTGACGGAGCTGCGGGTGCCGGGGGACGCGCGGGGGCGGGACGTCACTCTCGTCAGCGCGCGGCCCGCCGGGGTCACCGGTCCGCTGCCGCTGCTGTACTACCTGCACGGCGGCGGAATGATCATGGGAAATGCCTGGTCCGTGCTTCCCCAGCTGCTTCACGACTGGGCCGCGGAACTGGAGTTGGCCGTCGTCTCCGTCGAGTACGGACTCGCTCCGCGGGTGCGGTACCCCGACCCCGTGGAGGACTGCTACGCCGGGCTCGTCTGGGTGTCCGCCCACGCGGCCGAACTGGGCATCGACCCGGACCGCATCGTCATCGGCGGGAAGAGCGCGGGCGCCGGACTGGCCGCGGCGCTCGCCCTGCTGACCCGTGACCGTGGTGGCCCCGCACCGATCGGGCAGCTTCTCCTCTGCCCCATGCTCGACGACCGCAACGACACGTTTTCCAGTCACCAGATGGCCGGGGTCGACACCTGGGACCGGACCTCCAACGCGACCGCCTGGCAGGCCGTGCTGGGCGACCTGCACGGCGCCACCGACGTCCCTCCCTACGCGGCCCCCGCCCGTGCCACGGACCTGAGCGGGCTGCCCCCTGCCTACATCGACGTGGGCTCCGTGGAGACCTTCAGGGACGAGGACGTCGCCTACGCCGACGCGATCTGGCGGGCGGGAGGCCAGGCCGAACTGCACGTATGGCCAGGGGCCTTCCACGGCTTCGACACCTTCGCCCCGCAGGCGGCCCTCAGCGAGGACGCCCTCGCCACCCGTACCCGCTGGCTGCGACGGATCCTCACGCGGTCCTGACCGAACGGCGGGGCGGGCCCGGGACGGCAGGCCGCGGCCCTGGACGGTCGTTCGACGTCCAGGGCCGCTCCCCTCCTTCGCCGTCAGCCGATGCCGTGCCCTTCGCCCCCTTCCTCGACGGCACCGTCGCCGTCACCCTCGCCGACGCCACCGTCACCCTGGCCGGCGCCACCGTCACCGGTGCCACCGTCACCCTGATCGGCGCCACCGTCACCCTGATCGGCGCCACCCGCACCGATCTGGGCACCCACGGCGGCCAGGGCCGTGGTCACCGGCTGGAAGAAGGTCTCGCCGCCCGAGGTGCAGTCACCGCTTCCGCCCGAGGTGAGGCCGACGGCGTTTCCGTCCCGGGTGAACAGCGCGCCACCGCTGTCGCCGGGCTCCGCGCAGACATCGGTCTGGATGAGCCCCGAGACCGTGCCCTCGGGATAGTTCACGGTCGCGTTGAGGCCGGTCACCTGGCCCCCGCGCAGACCGGTCGTGCTGCCCATCCGGAACACCTCCTGACCGACCGCCGCATCGATCGCCTGCCCGATCTCCACGATCTGGCCGTCCCCGATGTCCACCGCGCTCGGCGCCTGGGTGTTCGGGTCGTCGTACGTCACGAGCGCGAAGTCGCCCTCACCGGGGAAGACGGCCTCCTGCACGGTGCCGATGGGGGCGCCGTTCTGCTGCTCGGACCACTGCTCGACCGCGACGCCGCAGTGTCCCGCCGTCAGGAAGCCGGGCCGGCCGTCCTGGGTGGTGACGTTGAATCCGAGCGAGCAGCGCGAGCCGCCGCCGAAGATGGCGTCGCCGCCCTCGATGAAGGGCTTGAACACGCCCTTCGACTTCTGGATCCGGGCGACACCGTCGCCCAGCGCGCGGACCGCCCCCTCGACGGTGTCCCAGCGCTCACCGGTGACCGTACGGTCGGCGGTGACCAGGACCTGGTTGGTCCTCGGGTCGATCGCCCACGCGGTTCCGGGAACCGATGCCTTGTCACCCAGCGAGTCCATCGCGGAGACCAGGGCCGAGCGACTGTTCTGCACGCTCCGTGCGACGGCTCCGGCCCTCGTGACCTCGACGTTGACGTTGTTGTCGTTGCCCACGACGTTGACGACGAGCTGCTGCTTGCCGGCGTCGTAGTAGGCACCGCCGTAGGAGTCGCCGAGCTGCTTGCCCAGCTGCTGCAGGAGTTGCGCGGCCGACGCGGCACTCATCTTTCTCGGCGAGCCCGACTGCTCCCCCGCGCCGTCCTGCGAGGCGTTGGCCTGCGGCAGCAGGATCGCCGCCGCGACGATGCCCACCGCCCCCGCACCCGCGAGAACGGCCTTCCGCTTGGGTATTCGCCTGTGACTCAACTCTTCGCCTCCTGTGTGGGGGTACGGACTGCGATCGCCGCGAGGGCAACCGGGGGGACGCGTCCGGCCTTTCATACGGGGGCGGGAGGAGATCTGTTCATCGCCGCAGCAAAGAATGCGAACGAAAGTGCATCGGGGGCCGCGAGGAACCGGGGAGCGGGCGGGGCTCTCCTGACCGCGTGCCCGGGGAGCGGGCGGGGATCTCGCCACCGCGTGCCCGGGGAGCGGGCGGGGAACTCCCCCACCACGCACCCGGGGAGCGGGCGGGGAACTTCCCCACCGCGCATCCGGAGAACGACCGCCCCTGCGGCAGCTCCGGACGGGGTACGGTCCCCTCGTGTGCTACTACGCCGAGAACCCCTACAAGCTGCACTACGCGTGCGTGCGCTGCCGCGTCGCGTTCAAGCGGCACCCCGGGGCCGGCGAGCACCGATGCCCCCGATGCTCGGAGCCCATGAGCTGCGCCGGCCACGACTTCGCGGCCCCGCGGCGCCGGGACGCCAAGGCGTGGAGCGTGGTGGCCGCGGTGCTGGGAGCGGGACTTCGGTACGAGGGTCGCGAACCGTGCGGCTGTGTCAGGCGACCCGCGTTCCGCCCCCGTACCCGGGCCCAACTGAGGGCACGCCGGATCGCCGCCGCCCGCTCCGGGAGGCCGCTGGCGGAGCTGCTCGGAAGCCCGGATCCGGAGACGGCTCCCCGGCCGCGGTGACCCGCTGAGCCGACCTGCCACGGGCTTCGGCGCATGCCCGAGGCCGCGTCACGGAGCCGTCCGGCTCCCGGCCGCGCGGGCACGTCGGCAGGTTCCCGTGAAGACGCGGCCGAGTTGGTCGTCCAGTGCGGCGAGGGTCGCCGATTCCGGTGTGGAGTCCGGGTCGACGTGCGTGTGGAGTGCCAGCCCTTCCGCGTACGCGACGATCCGCCGGGCCTGGTCGTCCGCGTCGACGCCCCCGGCGACCTCGCCGCACTCCACGCCGTTGCGGATGGCCCGGGCGACGCGTGAGCGGATGCCCGCGAGCGTCTCCCGCTGGACGGCGGCGAGACGGGCGTTGTGCGCGGCCTGCCCGGCGAAGGCGAGTCGGACGAGGAACTCGGCGCGGCGCGCGGCGTCGAGCGGGATCAGCTCGGCCAACGCCTGCCGCAGCATCTCGGCGATGGTGCGTCCTTCGGCCTCGCCCCGGTCCACCAGCTCGTCCACCCGCGCGGTGAAATGCCCGTCGACCCGCGCGAACGTCGCCAGCAGCATCTCGTCCTTCGCCGTGAAGTAGTGCTGCACCAGGCCCACGGACATGCCTGCTTCCGCGGCGGTCCGCGCGACGGTCACGGCATGGAGGCCGTCCCGCACGATCAGGCGTTGGACGGCGTCGGTGATCTGCCCCTGGCGGGCGTCATGGTCGGCGACTCTCGGCACGAGAGGACGGTACCGCGTGCTATAACCGTATGCCTATATTGTTATTGGAAGGGAGACCTCGATGATCCGACGGCGCTCAACCCTCCTGTTAGGCACGGCACTTGCTCTCACCCCTCTGCTGCCATCCGGAGCGGCCGCCGCGGAGTCCTCAGGTCGAGGCGCGGCCGAACGCCGTCGCGACCCGGCGCTGCAGTCCCTGGTCGACCGGGTCGTGGCCGAGCCGAACCCCAATCCGGGCGCGTTCCTGTTCGCCCGCGACGGCCTGACCGAGCGCTTCGGCGCGGCCGGCGTCGCCGACAGGGCCACCGGCAGGCCGATGACACCGGACCTGAGGTTCCGCTCGGGAAGCGTCACCAAGACCTTCACCGCCACGGTCGTCCTGCAGCTCGTCGCCGAGCGCCGGGTGCGCCTCGACGACACCGTGCAGCGGCTCCTGCCCGACCAGGTCCGCACCGACAACGCACTGTCCGGCGCGCCCATCACGGTCCGTCAGCTGCTCAACCACACCAGCGGCCTCCACGACTACGTCGAAGGGTTGCTCCCCCACTTCCGCGGCCTCGACCAGTACTGGCCCCGCGAGCAGCTGATCGGCATCGGCCTCGCACACCCCCGGTACTTCCCGGCCCCCGGCACCCGCTTCCGCTACTCCAACACCAACTACCTGCTGCTCGACCTGATCGTCGAACGGCTCACCGACCGCGACCTGCGCACCAACCTCGAAGACCGCGTGTTCACGCCCGTGGGACTCCGGGACACCTCGTATCCGCTGGCGCGGACCACCATCGACGGAGCCCACGTCCGCGGCTACGCCGACATCTCACCGCTGCTGCCGGACGCGCCGGACGCCACGCGATGCGACGTCACCGCGTTCAGCCCGTCCGAGGCCGGCGCATCGGGCGCACTCGTGACGACGGCGACCGACATCGCGCGGTTCTACCGGGCTCTGCTGCGAGGACGCCTGCTCCCGGCGCCCCTCCTGCGCGCCATGCTCACCGACACCGTCCCCGCGACCGGCAGCGCCCCTCCGGTCGTGGCGTACGGCCTGGGCCTGTACGTCTACGCCACCGACCGCGGACCCGCCTACGGTCATGGCGGCAGCGCACCCGGGTATCTGACCTTCGCCCTCAACAGCCGGGACGGACACCACCAGCTCGTCGCCCACACGAACTGGAACTCCCTCGTCGATTCGGGCATCGACGAGGACTTCTGGGCGGCCTTCCAGGAGGGCTACCGCACCCGTCCACGATGACCGGGCCGCGCCCCGGGCCGGACGTGCGTCAGCGACGGCCGGGGGCGCGGAGTCTCACCGGATGGGCGCCAGGTGATCCTTTTCGGATGAATCCGGCGCGGTCGTCGCATAGGGCGGCCGGGGGCGCGGGTAGTCCGGAACCTCGGAGGTCACCGTCCGAACCACCTGATCGCGAGGCAGGCACCATGTCCCAGGGCACGGCCCGAGGAACGGAGAGCGAGGAGTCGCCTCGCGTCGCCGGGCAGGTGCGGCCGCCGGCGGGATCGAGCGACGGGGCGAGCGCACAACCGGCCGTCTCCCCGGTCGCCGCGCGAAGCGGGGTGGAGCCGTACGAGACGCCCGACGCCCTCATGCCCGCGGACCTGCGGCAATGGGTCGTCGACCGTCTGCCCGGTTTCGCGATCGCCATGGACGTTCTCGACGTGTCCTGGCCGCGCGGGGACTCCCGGGTGTGGCGCGTGACGTCCGAGGTGTCGGCGGCCTTCGTGAAGGTGAGCCCGACCCCGGAGGACTTCGCGCGCGAGGTGCGCGGGTACGGACATGCCGCCCAGTGCCTCGCTCCCGGCGAGGCCGCTCGGCTGCTGGCCTCGGATCCCGGGCTGCGGGCGGTCATGACCTCGCCCCTGACGGGTCATGTGGTGCGGGGGTTCCCCCTCGCACCCGACGCCGAGTCCCGTGTGCACGAGCTGGCGGGCCGGCTGCTCAGGCGGTGGCACGACCACCCGGTTCCGGCCGGGCCCGGAGTGCGCGACGACATCATGACGTCGGTCGTCCGGAAGGCGGATGAGGTCACCGGCCTCCTGGAGCGCACCTCCGCGCATCTCACCGACGCGCAGCGGACCCTCGTCGAGCGGGTGGGCCGCGAGCTGCCGCGGCTTGCCGAGGATCTCCCGCTGGTCTTCCGCCACGGCGACTACTCGACGCGCAACTGGCTCTGGGACCACAGGCGTGGCACCCACAGCCTGATCGACTTCGAGAAGTCCGACCACGGCATCGCCGTGGAGGACTTCGTCTGGCTGTGCTGCGCCTCCTGGCCGACCAACCCGGACCTGAAGCCCGCGTTCCTCGCCGGCTACGGACGCGGCCTGTCCGAGGCCGAGCAGCGGGCCCTGCCCCTCTTCACCGCGCGTCTGGGCGTCACGTACGTCGACACGGGGGTCACGAGGCAGGATCCGAAACTGCTCGACCGCGGGCGGACGATCCTGACACGCATGGTGCAGACCTACTCCTGATCGCCCTCCCCCTCACGCAGGCCCACCCCTTCCGTCCCCATCCACGACGGCACCGCGCCCCGTGGGCAGGGCGAGGGCACGGGCCAGCGCTTCGGTGACGTCGGCGGCGTGGGCGGGCAGGTGGCGGGCCGCCCAGCCCGCAGCCAGGTCGAGGAAGTCGATCAGATCGCGTTCCGCGCCCGCGAGCAGGGAACGCAGCTCGGCGACGGGAATCTCGATCCGCGGACTGTCGTCCGCTTCGGCGTCGACCGTCAGACGGACGGTGTCGCCGACGCGTTCGGCGACCGGCGAGGGGTCGTGCCCGAAGCAGGCCCAGCCGGCGCCGTCGAGGACATCGAGCCAGTCGGCACGCTCGTCGAGCCCGTTGCAGCATCCGGGCACCAGGGTGGCGCCGGTGACCGTGTCGGTGACCTGGAGTCCGCCCGAAGCGAAGAGCGGATCCATGGTGAGGAGACCGTGCAGGAAGCTGCCCAGCGGGTCGGCCGGGCGCTCCGGACCGCCGGCGTCCTCGGGGTCGGCGTCGTTGCCGGCGGCGATGACCATCACCGCGGCGCCGACCTCGGTGGAACCGAGTCGCCCGTCGAGGGGAAGGAACCCCCAGGGCCGCACCTCGGCGACCGGCCACAGGCCGAATCTCTCGGGGACGCACATCTCGAGGACGGGCCGCATGACGATCATCCACAGATGATGCGGCACGGCCGTCCGGTGCCGCATGTGCATTCCCGGGCCGCCCTCCCCTCGCCGTGAGCCCAGCGCGGCACACCACCAGCGGCGCGGGCGCGGTCCGTCGTCACTCAACTACCGGTGATCAACGCGATCAACGACGCGAACTGACCGCCCCTGGCACACAGGGGGCCCGGCCGGTCGGCCGGGGCCCGCTCCGTTCTCCCCGCGGGGACGCTGCGTCACTCGTCCACCGGACGCCCCATGGCCGGGTCGATGTCCTCGGCGGCGGGAGCGTTGACCATCCGCTGGTGCAGATAGCGGCCCCTGATCTCGTCCGTGGTCAGCGCCTCCCAGCCCGGCGGCAGCTCCTTGCCCGCCCGCCTGAGCTCGGCCGTCCACGCGTCGACCAGACCCTCACGAGTCGTGGGGACGACGGACTCGGCCGGCCGCTGCGCACCGACCGTCACCGAAGGAGACTCGTCCTCCTGCACGACCGCCACCGCGAACCCCAGCGCGCCACCCGCCACGAACGCCGCCACGGCTATGCCCCATATCTGCCTGCGTGTCATCCTGCTCCCTCTCGCGAGCCGCACCCACCCTTACCGTGCCACACCCCGCCGAACGACACGACGCCCGGGGACCGGCCCCAGCCGACCGCGAACGGCCTTCCACCGCAAGGCCGTTCACCATCCGAGGTGTGGCGGGGCGTCGCGTCGGATCTCCGGGAAATCCGGTGCGATGCCGAGGGCCGGGGCGATGGTCCGCCAGATGGCCGATCGCGCCGTGCCGAGATCCACCCGGGGGTCGACGAGCATCACGCGGATGCCGAGACCGTCGCAGAGCGCCAGGATCAGGGTGCTGACCGACGGGACGTCGCAGTCGGCGAACTCGCCCGAGGCGATGCCCCGTTCGATCGCTCCGCCGACCCAGGTGTGGAGTTGGTCGTAGAGGTCGACGGCGAGGTGCCGGGCGGTCGTGTCGCGGCCGGCGCGCACCCAGAGTTCCTGCCAGAGCTTCCAGTCCTGGCGCAGCACGGCGTCCGTCGGAAGCATGGCGCTCACGATGCGCGCCAGGACGACGGCCGCCGGGACCTCGTCGGCGTCGGCGTCGAGGTCCGTTCCGGTCTGGGCGAAGGAGTGCGTCATCGCCTCGGCGAAGAGCTTCTCCCGGGTGTCGAAGTGGTAGTGCAGCAGAGCCTTCGACACGCCGGCGTGCTCGGCGACCTTGCGCATGCTGATGTTCTCGAAACCGATGTCGGCGATCACCTCGCACGCGGCCGTGAGGATTCGCTCCCGCGTCTCGAGTGCGCGCTCGGCCTTGGTCACGTCGGCTACTCCCCGTGTCGGTGCTTGCGGAGCGGGTGTGGGGGGCCCCGCGGGCGGGGCCCCCCACCCCACAACACAGTAGGTACGCCCGAGCCGCCGG